>JAVKIA010000042.1 GCA_031459715.1 Armatimonadota bacterium
GAGAGGCATCCAGGTCCTTCCTGTAGGCCTCGCGGTCGGTGACCACGATCTGCTCGATGTAGTCGAAGGGCAGCTGACTGCGGTCCCGACTGTCGGGGAGGATCCGGTGCGTCCGGTAATGGACGACGCTCCGCAGCTCCGGCAGGGCCGGGTAGTCGTCCTCCCGGATGAAGTGCTCGTAGGCTGCCACCGTCACCTCCGGCCGCAGGGCTACCAGCACAAACCGTGTCAGCATCGCGTACCTCCGGGGCGCCTCAGCCGGCCGGGCGCGCCGGCGAGGCGGCCATCTGTGCCGCCAGGGGCAGCACCTCGCCCGCGAACCGCTCGATGGTGCGCTCGATGCGGCCGTCGGGGGCCATGGGGTAGAGCACGAACTGCGTGATGCCTGCCTGCTGCATGCGGGCAACGCCGGCGGCTACCGTCTCCACCGGTCCGGCGAGGGTCAGGGCGTCGACGAAGGCGTCGGGGACCATGGGGGCCACCTGTGCCGCCGCATCGCTGAGGTAGCCGTAGGTGAGCCCCGCCACTGCCTGGCGGATCTGCGCCGGCACCTCCAGCCCAGCGGCCACGAATCCGGGAAAGGTCGGCTGCTGGGCAATCAGGCTCACCGCCACCGACCGCCGCATTAGGTTCCGCGCCACCGCTGGATCGTCATGGATGCAGACGTTGATGCGCGCCACCAGTTGCACGGCGGCCGGGTCGCGCCGCGCGCCGGCGGCGCCGCGAGCTACGTGCGTCCGGAAGTACGCCAGGGCCGCATCGGCCACGCAGCCCTGCATGATCGCGCCGTCGGCGACGCGGCCCGCCGTCTCCAGCCCCCTGGGGGCGTTGCTGGCGACGTAGATGGGGATCTCGGCACGCGGGGGTGCAAAGTCCAGCTTCGCGCCGTCAGCCGACACCAGCGCGCCGCGGTACGTGACCGTCTCCCCGCGCAAAAGCGCGCGGATCACGTGGATCGCCTCGCGGATAGCTACCGCAGGCCGCGTGCGCGCAATCCCCAGCTCGCGAAACCCCGACACGCCGGCGCCGATGCCGAGCACGGCCCGGCCGCCGCTGAGTTCATCCAGGGTGGCGATGGCCATGGCGGTGAGCGCGGGATGGCGGGAGTAGGGATCGGTGACGCACGGACCCAGGCGCAGGCGGGTGGTGTGCTGTGCGCACAGGGTCAGGCTGGCGTAGACCTCCCTGTAGAACCGCTCGTCGGCGTACCAGAGGTAGTCGAACCCCAGTGCCTCGGCCTGCCGGGTCAGGCCCAGCAGGCGGCCCGGTGGGTGCTCGCCAAGCAGGAGGAGCCCGGTCCGCAGCGTCACTCGATCGCCTCCCCCACAAAATTGTCGGAGGGCTCGATGAACTCCGCGAGTTGCTGGCGCAGGGTCTGCAGCTCTGGGCGGGCGAGGTCCTGGCGGTAGGCCTCCAGGTCGGTGACATGGATCACCTCCAGGTAGTCGTAGCGAACGTCGGCCTTCCGCAGGGGCGCGGCCAGGCGGTAGTTGGTGTACGAGACGATGCTGGGCAACCGTCGTGCCATGGGGTAGTCGACCTCCCGGACCCACCGCTCGTAGGCGGCCGGCTCGACGCCGGGCCGCAGGCGCGCCAGGAACACGACGACGGGC
Organism: Armatimonadota bacterium; assembly: GCA_031459715.1. Classification (NCBI taxonomy): domain Bacteria; kingdom Bacillati; phylum Candidatus Sysuimicrobiota; class Candidatus Sysuimicrobiia; order Candidatus Sysuimicrobiales; family Candidatus Humicultoraceae; genus Candidatus Humicultor; species Candidatus Humicultor tengchongensis. The sequence goes on from JAVKIA010000042.1 coordinate 1,614, forward strand.
ATCAGACCATCCCCCCTGTCCCGCGCAGGGCCGCGTACACCTTGGGTGCGGTGATGGGCAGGCTAGTTACGCGCACCCCTGATGCCGCATCCAGGGCATTGGCGACCGCTGCCGGGGGCTCTATGATCGGTGGCTCTCCCACGCCCTTGGCGCCGTAGGGGCCCACTTCGCTGGGCGATGCCACCGTGATGACTTCGATGGGCGGAATGCGGGTGATCCTCGGGACGGCGTAGTCGCTCAGGTTGTGCACAAGAAGCTGGCCATCCTGGTAGGGCAGCTCCTCCCACAGCGCCTGCCCGAGTCCCTGGACCACGCCACCCTCGATCTGTCCTTCAATGAGCTGCGGGTTGATGGCGAAGCCCACATCCTGCACGGCGACATAGCGCACCACGTGTACCTCCCCCGTATCCGGGTCGACCTCGACCTCCGCGGCGTGGGCGTGGAAACTCGGCGAGTGGAACGCTGGATAGACGTGCCCGCGGACGCACGAGGTGTCATAGAGAGTGGGCGGCGCGGTGAACGCGCCGGCAGCGATAAGGCCGCCACGCTGCAGGCCCAGCCGCGCCACATCCGCGAGCGACAGCCGTCGTCCGGGCACCCCGGCCACCGTCACGTGGCCGTCGTGCAACGTCAGGTCCCGGGGATGCGCTTCCAGCGCCCCGGCCGCCACGTCGAGGATCTGCCGCCGGAGCTCGGCCGCGGCCTGTCGCACGGCGTTGCCCACGCTGAAGGCCGTGCGGCTGCCCTGCGCTCCGTGGTCGTAGGGGGTGGCGAAAGTGTCCGCGCTCACCACGCTGATCCGCTCCACCTCCAGGCCGAGCTCCGCCGCCAGCACCTGCGCGGCGCCGGTCAGGGCGCCGGTACCAATTTCGGCACACCCGGTCAGAAGTGTCGCCGAGCCGTCGGGCTGGAGCTTGACGTAGACCCCCGAGGGCCCTCCGGTGGTCGTCCACCAGCCGCAGGCCAGGCCCTTCCCCCGGCGGGGACCCGAGGGCTGTCCCCAGCCTATGGCCTGGGCAGCCCTGAGCAGCACCGCCTCCATGCTGCTCCGACCGAAAACCTGGCCGGTCGGACCGGTATCGCCATCACGCACAATGTTCCGCAACCGGAACTCCAGGGGGTCCAGTCCCAGGCGCCGGGCGATCATGTCCATCTGCGACTCGACTGCAAAGGCACACTGGGGGCCCATGGGCGCCCGGTACGAGCCGAAGTTCTGCTTGTGGGTGTAGACGGCCCTGGCGACAAGGCGCAGGTGGGGAATGCGGTAGGGCCCGGCCAGGACGAGGGTGGCCACCGAGGGGAGGCCGGAGCTGGAACCGCTGTAAGCCCCGGCGTCCAGCAGAGCTGTGGCCTCCTTGCCGACGATCGTGCCGTCCCGCCTCACCGCGGTGCGCAGACGGATCCTCATCCCATGCCGCGGGTAGGCCGCCATGAACTCCTCCTCCATCGTCAGGGCCACCTTCACCGGACGGCGAGTGCGCTGCGCCAGCAGGGCGGCGATGTGCTCCACCCCAATCCTCAGCTTGCCGCCGAAGGCGCCACCGATCCCGGTGACCACCACGCGGATCTGCCCCAACGGCAGACCGAAAGCCTCGGCCAGGGTATGCTGGATCTCGAACGGTAGCTGCGTATTCGAATAGACCACGAGCCGCTCGGGCGCCTCCCAGACCGCGAGCGCGGCCCGGGGCTCCAGGTACGCCTGGTGGACCGGCGCGGTTGTGAACGTGTCCTCGTAGACGGCGTCGGCCTCGCCGAGCGCGCGGTCCCAGTCGCCCTTTACGATCCACGCCTCACCACAGATGTTGCCGGACCGGATCACCTGCGGGTGCGCGGTGTAGGACTCCCAGGCCTCGTGGACCAGCGGGGCGCCCCGGGCCGTGGCGCGATCGGGATCGGTGATCGCCGGCAGTACCTCGTAGTCTACGACCAGGCGATCGACCGCTTCGTCGGCCGCCTGGCGACTGATGGCAGCAACCGCCGCCACAGGTTCACCGATGTAGCGGACCACGTCGACGGCGAAAATCGTCTCGTCCTTCACCAGGCCACCGAAACGGCGCGCCGGCGCATCCCGGGCGGTGACCACCGCGGCCACGCCCGGCACCTGCAGCGCGGCGGAGGGATCGATGCCGAGGATGCGGGCGTGCGCGTGCGGGCTGCGTGCGATGCGTCCCCACAGCATGCCCGGCAGCGCGATGTCCATGGCGTACCCATACTGGCCCAGCACCTTGGCGCGGCCGTCGAGGCGGGGGAGGGACCGACCGATGGCGCTCACGGGTGCACTCTAGCGGCGCGCGTCGCCAGCCGCCGCGCGGCGACCTGTACGGCCTGGACGATCTTGGCGTAGCCGGTGCAGCGGCACAGGTTCCCGGATAGCGCGCGCCGGATCTGCTCCTCGGTCGGGTCAGGGACCTCGGCCAGAAGCGCTACGGCCGAGAGGACCACACCCGGTGTGCAGTACCCGCACTGTACGCCGCCACACTCGACCAGCGCCTCCTGCACGGGGTGCAGCCCGCCGTCCCCGGCGATCCCCTCGATGGTCACCACCGATCGGCCGTCGGCCGAGGCCGCAAGCACCAGACAGGCGGTCACCGGGCGGCCGTCCAGAAGTACGGTGCAGGCGCCGCAGACACCTTCCCGGCACGACTCCTTGGTGCCGGTGAGTCCCAGGCCGTCGCGCAGCAGGTCGAGCAGCGTGTGGTTGACGGGAGTATGGACGACGTACGGAGTGCCGTTGACGCGCAGGGCCACCGGCATGGTGCGGTCCAGGCCGAGCTGCGGGCTCATGGTGCGGCTCCCCAGGGTCACGGTCCGCCGCGCGAAGGTGCCAGCCTCTCCCGGCACGATGGCCAGCGCCTCCGGCTGCGCGAGGCTGGCCGGCGCGTACCAGTTCTCCGGTGCCGTTGGCCACATCCTGCAGGAGAGGAGTGAGGAGCTCGGGACACCAAAACTATCTCGCCCCTTGGCCGCGCGCAACCGCCCCATGAACTGCAGCCCCGTGCCCCACGTGACAGCTCCCTGAGCGCCGCCTCCCGCGCCCCGCACCCGAGGCCGGCAGGCTCACCCGGCGATGGGCCACAGGGCGCTGGTGTCCGTGGCGTCCGTCACCACCTCGTGGCCCTGCGGCGTCACCAGCAGCACGTCCTCCAGGTGGAAGCCGACCTCGTGGGGGACGAAGTGCACCGGCTCGATGGCAAACACCATTCCCGGCTCCAGCACCACCTCCGTGTGCGCGTCTATAAAGGGTCCTTCGTGCAGCCCCAGCCCCAGGCCGTGGCCCAGAAAGCGCAGGGGGTTGAGGCGGTGCTCCCGGGCGCGGGCATGGTACAGCGCGTGGAGGTCGCGGGTGGACACCCCGGGGCGGATGAGGCCGAGCACCTCCCGGTGGATGGCGACAATGGCCTGGTAGATCCTGCGCTGCTCGGCGGTAGGCTCCCCCACCACGGCCGTGCGGGCGCAGTCGGTGTAGTACCCGCCGACGCAGCCCAGGAAGTCGACGCGGACGATGTCCCCGGGGTGCAGCACCCGGTCTGTGGGCGGGGCGTTGGGGTGGCTGCTGCGCTCCCCCGCCCCCACCACCACCATGCGCACCTCATCGCCCCCGCGCCGCAGGAAGGCCTCCGTCACGCGCACCGCCAGGTCCCGCTCGCTCATCCCGGCGCGCGCCGCGCTAAACGCCTCACGGACGGCCTCGTCGGCGATGCGCCCCCCGCGGCGGATGTGCGCCAGCTCACTGGCCGTCTTCACCCAGCGGGCCTGCTTGAACAGCCCGGCCGCGTCTGCCAGCTCCGCCTGGGGCAGCAGACGTCCCAGCTCCGCGTGGTCCTCCGCCGGGATGAAGTCCATCTCCACACCGATCCGCCCGCCCGCCAGGCCGCGGCTGCGGACCAGGGCGGCCAGCACCTGCATGGCGGTCTGGGTGTGCTCGTCGTAGGGGTGGATCTCCACGCCGTCCAGGTTGGCCTGCAGGAACGACTCCTCCACGGTCACCGCCACCACGGCGGGGTCCCCATCTGCGGGGAGCAGCACGGCCACGCGCCGCTCCCGAATGAGGCGGTGCGAGGGCACGCCCACGCCCAGAAGGTAGGTGGCGTTGTCCTGGGACATGGCCACCACCGCGTCCAGGCCGGCGCGGGCCATGCCGTCACGTACCCGGCGCAGCACCGCGGCGTCGGGATGAGGGGTCTGGTCGCTCATCTCCACGCTCCTTCCTGCCAGGGCCCGGTCCTGGCCAGGTGCTCCACGTCGGCTCGGGTCGCCCCGGCGATGCCCATGCGCCTAGCGTTCAGCCCGTGCTCCAGGTAGTCCACGCCGGTGACCACGGAGGCCAGGTGGATGAGCGCCTCCACGGTTGGGACGGAGACGCCGGCCGCCTGGGCCAGCGCCCGCAGGGGGACCAGCCCGAAGCCGACGTCCTCCTGGATGTAGCGCCCCTCCAGGTTGGGCGGGGCCTTGATGTAGCGGTTGGGTATGCTGTCCCGCAGGGCCTCCAGCACCGACCCTGCCTTCCAGGCCCGACGCGACGTGTACCCGGCGCGAAAGAAGAAGTCGAGGAAGCTGGGGGTCTCGAAACCGTAAGCGGCGGCCACGGCGCGGCGCTCCCGGTCCACCGCCTCGATGGCCCGGGCCACGGCGGGCGTGGTCCCCTCGTAGTAGTAGAAAAACTGTCCCGCGGTGTGCTCGATCCAGCCGGCGTTCAGCAGCATCCCCGGCGGGTGGAGGACGGCGTTCAGGTTCGTAAGCGAGGTCACCAGCACGCTGGGGACCAGCTCCGCCTGGGGGTAGTAGCGGCGGAAGCGGGTCGCAGACTCCTCCGCCCGGGCTGCGGGCAGCACGCCCATGCGCACGCTGTGGGCCGGCCCGGTGATGTTCACCCGGGTGGGCGAGGCCATGCGGCAGATGTAGGTGAGCGAGTTCAGCTCGGCCACCGCCACCGGCGGTGCGCCGCGCGCCACCAGGATTCTGGCCACGTGCAGGGCGCTGCCCGTATTGCTGCCGTTCAGCACCACGAGCTGATCCGGGGCCAGGCAGGGGGCCAGCGCCTCCGCGTAGTAGGCGTGGCCCGGCGCCGGCACCGTCAGCATCACCACGTCTGCTCCGGCCACCGCTTCGGCCACATCCGTGGTGATCCGGGTCAGGGGGACGGTGGCCTCTCCCAGCGCTCCCGTCATCTCCACGGCCCCCAGGCGGAGGAAGGGCTCCAGCCGCTCCCGCGAACGGTTGGCCAGGGCGACGCGGAAGCCGCGCACGCCCAGGTCGGCGGCCGCGGCCACGCCCCCGTTGCCCGCGCCCAGCACCGCCACGTCGATTGGCTCCGTCTGTGCCATCAGGCCTCCCTACCTTCAGTCCCAGGGCACCCGATACCGCTCCAGCTTCTCCGGGTCTACGGTGATCCCCAGCCCGGGCCCCTCGGGTACGCGCAGCCGCCCCTCGCGGTAGGGGAACGGCTCGGTGATGATGTCGTCGGTGTAGATGCGGCCGGCCACGGTGGTCTGTTCCCGGTCGCGCAGCGTGGTCACGGGGATGATGGCGGGCACGGTCACGGCGGGAGAGGCCGCGGCCAGGTGGAGGTTCGCCGCGTTGGCGATGCCGAACTCCGCCGACCCGCCCACGTCCGCCTCCAGGCCCGCCGCCTCCAGCACCGCTGCCATCTGCCGCGCCGGGTAGAGCCCGCCCGGTTTGGTCACGTAGAGCGAGACGTAGCGGGCGGCGCCCGCCTCCCGCAGGTGCAGGACGTCCCGGGCAGTCCAGGCGCTCTCGTCCGCCATCAGGGGGACGCCCACCGCGCGGGCCACCGCGGCCAGCTCGTCGATCCCCTCCACCGGCTGCTCTGCCAGGTGCAGGCCGGAAGCCTCCATGGCGCGGATGGTGCGGATGGCCACGGGGACGGTGTAGGCCTGGTTGGCGTCCAGGCGGATCTCCACATCCTCGCCCACCGCCCGCCGCACCGCAGCCACCGCGGCGACGTCGCGGCGCGGGTCGGGACCGCCCTTGACCTTTATATGCCGGATCCCCTCGCGCACCGCCTGCGCCGCCTCCGCCGCCGCCTGCTCCACCTCCATCAATCCCAGGGAGTGCCCCACCGGCACCCACTCCCGGACGCGGCCCCCCAGCAGGTCGTACACCGGCACGCCCAGGGCGCGCCCCTTGAGGTCGTGCAGGGCGATGTCCACGGCCGCCTTGGCGTAAGGGTGCCCCTTGATTGCCTGGTCCATGGCCGTGTGCAGCGCAGAGATCTGGAAGGGATCCCCCTCCCGCAGCACCGGGAGAAGGAGGTCGCACAGCAGATGGCGCACGGTCTGCGGCGTCTCCCCGTAGTAGCGCCCGTAGGCGCCGCCCCAGTCGGGGAGGCACTGGGTCTCCCCCCACCCCTCCAGCCCCTCGTCGGTGCGCAGGCGCACCACCACGTAGCGCCCGATCGGTCCCCGCAGCCCCGCCCAGCGGTGCACCCGCCGCGCGGGCAGGCCCACCAGGATCACGTCCAGGCCGACGATCCTCATCGCTCTCCTCCCGCCGCGTCGGCGGTCGCCGCGGGCAGGGCCGCAGCCGCCCGCCGGCGGTGCCGGTAATCGAGGAGGACGGGGTAGGCGGCGGTGGACACGGAGAGCAGCAGGAGCAGCAGGCTGATCGGCCGTCGCAGGTAGACCAGCCAGTCGCCCCCGCTGACCACCAGCGTCCGTCGCAGGTTCTCCTCAAACAGCGGCCCCAGGATCAGGCCGAAAACCAGGGGCACCACAGGGAAGCCGACCTTCTGCATCAGGTAGCCGGCGACGCCGAAGACCAGCATGATGGTCACATCGTACAGCGAGTTGTCCACAGCGTAGGCGCCGACCACGCAGAGTACGGCGATGACCACCAGCAGCACCGGCTTGGGCACGGACAGCACCCGGGCGAAGAGGCGGGCGCCCAGCAGGCCCAGCGCAGTGGTCAGGATGACGGCGACGCCCAATGCCACATACACCGCGGCCACGAAGTCCGGGTGGTCGCGGAACAGCAACGGCCCGGGGCGCAGGCCCTGGATGAGCAGCGCGCCCATGAGCACGGCGGTGATGCTGTCTCCGGGGATGCCCAGGCTCATGGTGGGGATAAGGTCGCCGCCGATCTCAGCGTTGTTGCTGGATTCGGGGGCGACGATCCCCTCCGGGATCCCCGTGCCGAACCGCTCCGGGTGGCGCGACAGCCGCTTCTCCTGCACATAGGAGAAGCCCACGCCGATGGCCGATCCGGCCGCGGGGATGATGCCCACGATGATCCCCACGATGGCCCCGCGGACCGCCGGCAGGATCGTCCGCCGCAGCTCACCCCAGGGCGGGATCACCCGCCGGATGGTGCGGATGACCTCCCAGCGGCCCAGGCCTCCCTCCAGGTTGTTCAGCACCTCCGCCAGGCCGAAGATGCCAATGGCCAGGGGAATGATGGGGATGCCCGCCTGCAGGTAGCGGTTGCCGAAGTCGAAGCGCAGCACGTTGGTCAGCGGGTCCAGCCCGACGGTGGCCAGCAGCAGCCCCGCCAGCCCGGCCAGGACACCCTTGAAGGTCGACCCGGGCATGGCCGCGGAGAGGCTGGCCAGGCCCAGCAGGGCCAGCCCGGTGAACTCCGGGCTGCGGAACTGCAGGCCGATCAAGGCGATCAGAGGAGCCAGGGTCATGAAGACCACCAGACCGAAGAACCCGCCGAAGCCCGAGGCCAGGGTGGCGAAGCCCAGGGCCTCGCCGGCGCGCCCCCTGCGCGCCATGGCGTGGCCGTCGAGCTGGGTGACGATGGCCCCGGGCGTTCCGGGGATGTTCACCAGGATGGCCGAGATGGACCCCCCGTAGACGCTGCCGTTGAAGATACCCATAAGCAGCATCATGGCGTCTGCCGCGTTCAGCCCGAAGGTGAGCGGCATGAGCACCGCCAGGGACATGGTGGAGCTGATCCCCGGGAGCGCCCCGAAGATGATGCCCACGATGACACCAACCAGGCTGAGGCCCATGGCCCGGGGAGAGCCCAGGAACGCCATCAGCGCGCCGAAGATGTTCTCGAACACGGCCCTCTCTTCAGGGAAGCGGTACCTTGACGAATCCCCTGAACACCGTGTAGGTGACGGCGGCGGTGAGCACGCCTCCTGCGACTGCCAGTGCCGCCCAGCGCGCCGTCCAGCGTCCCTCCTGCTGGCGACCCAGCACGAAGATCCATGCCGCCGCGAAGGCGGCCGTGGTGGCGCGGAACCCCAGCGTCCGCATGGCGACGATGTAGATCGCCAGCGAACCCACGAAGAGTACCGGCAGGACGAAGCGGCCGGGTGTGGTGATCCAGGGCTCCCGGGGGCGCATGCGGGCAGGAGGCCCACCCGCTTCCGGCCGGGGAAGCGACCGGACAGGGGCGCCGCCGGTCTCCTTCCCAGGACGCGACCGGATCAGCGTCCAGGCGGCGCCTGCGGCCAGCGCTACCCCACCCGCCAGGAGCGCCCACAGGAGCAGGCGCGGAAACAGCCCGGGACCGGGATCGGCACCGAACTCGTAGGTCGCCAGGTCGGGGTTCGCGGAAAGCGAGGCCAGTCCCACCGCGGCCAGCCCCACCAGGACGGCCCCCGCAAGAAGGTCACCGAGCGCCCGCCGCGCCTGCTCCATCAGGTCACCGAGATCAGCGCCCCCGAGCGCACCGCCGCCTGCCTCCACGAGACCAGGCCACCGAGCCACCCGCCGCGTCCCGCTTCACCTACTTCGGGTTCTTCACCAACCCCAGCTCGAACAGGACGGCGTAGGTCAGAGCGTCGTCCGCCTTGAGGAAAGCCTCGGTGCGGCGGATGCCCATGGGGTCGACGTTGAACCCCGCCTTCTGCGCCCGGGCCACGAAGGCCGGGTCGCGCAGCGTCACCAGGAGTTTCTCCTCCAGCACCTGCAGCCGCTCTGGGGGGATCCCCCGAGGCCCGGCAATCACCCGCCAGGACCCGTAGACCACGTCGAAGCCCTGCTCCTTGAATGTCGGCACCTCGGGAGCCAGGAAGTGCCGTCTGTTATCCGAGACGCCCAGGATGCGCGCCTGCTTTGCCCGGTGCGCCTGAATGATGTCGGGGACCGGCACCGTGGTGGCCTGGACCTCGCCGGCCAGCAGCGCGGCCACGCTGGGCGCGAACCCCTGGTAGGGCACCTTGTTCAGGACGATCCCCAGTTTTTTCTCGAAGACCAGCACCGTCAGGTGGGAGGCACCTCCGGGCGGGTCGTTGGAGTTCTTGATGGTATTGGGCCGCGCCCTGGCCGCCTCCACGAATTCCCTCAGCGTCTTCCAGGGCGTATCCGCCCGTACGCTGAGGGCCCCCGGCTCGTTCCCGAAGAAGACAATGGGCTGCAGCTCCTCCAGCTTCACCGGGTTGGGAATCATGTACTGCTGGGCGATGAGCCCCGAGCCGAACATGCCGATGGTGTAGCCGTCCGGTCGGGCGTTGGCGATCTCGCGGTGGCCGATGGCCCCGGCTGCGCCGGGCTTGTTCACCACCACCACGGGGACGCCGAACTGTGTCTTGGCGAACTCCGCCACCAGGCGCATGCTTATATCGCTGCCCCCGCCCGCCGGCCAGGGGACGATCAGCGTGATCTCCCGGCTGGGGAACTTCTCCTGGGCCATGGCCACAGGTCCAAAGACCAGCACGGCCACCAGGGCCACGGCCAGGAGCACCCGCACGACCTGCCACCTATCCTGCATCACCCATTCCCCCTTTCCTCATGTCCTCCGCGCTACAGCACGGCTAATGTCCTCCGCCCTACAGCGCCGCTGCCACCAGCGGACGGACCTGCTGGGCGAAGCGGCGCAGCGTCTCCCGGCCGGCGGCGTCGTCCGACCACACCTGCACCGTGATGTCGGTAGCCCCGCCGCGGGCCAGAGCCAGGCACCGCGCCGCCACCGCCTCCGGGTCGCCCACGATCACCACCCGGTCGACCTCCTCTGTGCCCACGAAGGCCCGCGCCGCCTCCGTCCCTCCCTGGTGGAAGGCCCGCAGCAGCGGATCCATCACGTCGGAGCGGATGCCCATGCGTAACGCCACCTCCCGGGTGGTCATCCCCAGCAGATAGGCGACCCATCCGCGCACCGCCTCCACCGCGGCCGGACGGTCGTCGGTGACGACCACGCTCTGCCAGGCGACGACCTCCATCCCCTCCAGCGACCGGCCGGCGGCACGGGCGCCGGCGGCCGCCGACTCCAGGCCGTAGGCCTGCGCCTGCGGCGTGACCAGCGCCTCCAGGATGAGCCCATCCGCCACTTCGCCGGCGACCCGGAGCATGCGGGGGTTTCGCGTGCCGATGAAGATGGGGATATCCACCGCTCCCTCCCGCTCCAGGCGGATCCCGCGCAGGGTCCAGGTGCCCTCGTGCTCCACCGTCTCACCCCGCAACAGCCGCCGGATGAGGAGCGTGGCCTCGCGCACGTGGGCGGCCGCACCGCTGCCGTCAATCCCCAGCCGGTCGAGGACGTGCTTGCGGTTGCCCGCGCCAAGCCCCAGGAGAAATCTCCCCCCGCGCACCTCGGCCACGGTGGCCGCCGCCCGGGCGATCTGCACGGGGTGGCGGGTGTAAGGGTTGGTCACGGCAAGCCCCGTCTCCAACTCCGGCAGCGCGGCAGCCACGGCGGTGAGCACGACGAATGGATCGGCGTAGTAGGTCTGGTCGGGGACCCAGAGGCGGTCGAAGCCCAGGTCGCGGCCGTAGCGGGCGAAGTCCACGAACCGGCTCACCGCCCCGGAGGGGACGCGGGTGAAGGAGAAGCGCACCGGGCCGTCCCGCACGCCGCTATCCTCCCACCTGGATGAGTTGGGCGTTCGGCGTCCCCGGGCTCAACAGCTCGAAGCCCTCGTCGGTGATGAGGAACTCGTCCTCGATGTGGAACCCCATCTGCCCGGGGACCAGGTACATGGGCTCCAGGCACAGCACCATCCCCGCCTCCAGCACCCCGTCGCTGTAGGCGTTGATGTAGGGCTCCTCGTGGATCGTCAGCCCCAGCCCGTGGCCCAGGAAGGTGAGCGAGGCTTCCAGCCCCCGGCCGGCCAGCGCGGCCAGGTAGAGCCGGTGTAGATCCGCGGTGCGCACCCCGGGACGCAGCCGTTCCTGCACCCGGCGGTAGGCGTCGACCAGTGCGTCCCAGATGTGGGTCTGCTCCGCCGTGGGCTGGCCCACCACCGCCGTGCGCGCCACGTCGGAGTGGAACCAGGCCCGCCCCGCGATCAGGTCCACGCGGATCACATCGCCCGGAGCGATAGGCCGGTCGGTGGGCGCGGCGTTGGGGTGGGCGCTGCGCGGCCCTGACCCCACGATGGGACGGCAGTAGTCCGTGCCCGCGCAGGCGTCCACCAGCAGGCGCGCCAGGTCCCGCTCGGTCATCCCCGGGCGCACCCGGGCGAAGGCCTCGCCGTGGGCGCGTGACGCCAGCGCGGCCAGCTCGCGGATGGCGGCGACTTCTCTTGAGGTCTTGATGCGCCGAGCTTCGAAGAAGAGGTCTGCTGCCGGCACCAGCTCGGCGCGGGGCAGCGCTGCGGCCAGGCGGAGGTAGTCGGCCGCGGGAAGGTGGTCCAGTTCCACAGCCAGCCGCCCGTCCGCCAGGCCGCGCTCCGTGATCAGGTCCGCCAGCAGGGTCACAGGGTCATGGGTAAACTCGTTGTAGGTGAGCAGCTCCATGTCGCCCGCCTGAGCGCGGGCCAGGCTCTCCTCGACGTTCACCACGACCAGAGCTGGCCGACCTTCGCGCGGAGTCAGGCACAGGGTGCGGCGGAAGCGGTTGCTCATGTGGGAGGGGACGGTGAAGGTCGCGCTGTAGACCACGTTGTCCGGCGAGCTGGCCACCACCCCGTCCACCCCGCGGGCGTCCATCGCCTGCCGCAGCCGCTCCCGCCGCTCCACCCCTACCCTCCCCGGCGCCCGCTGCGGCGTGCCCCTCGTCCCTTGAGCGAGCGCACCTCCTCCACGACGCGACGTACGTGCGCCTGCATGGCCCTGCGCGCCCCCTCGGGGTCCCGTCGCCGCACCGCCTGGAACACGGCGTCGTGCTCGCGCATGGACCGCTGGATGCGGCCGGGAATGGCCAGGGTGGCCTCGCGGCTTTCCACGATGGCGGCGGCCAGCCCCTGCAGCAGGCTGTGGAGGAAGTCATTGCGCGCCGCCTGCGCCAGCGTCTCGTGGAAGGCCTCGTCCAGGCGCGCATAGGCGGCCAGCACCCCCTCGTCCAGGGGCCGACTGCGGCGGCCGGCCAGCAGGGCGGTCCCCTCCGCCAGCACGCGCTCCAGACGCCGCAGGTCCGCGGCCGTGGCGTGGACAGCGGCCAGGCTGGCCGCCTGGGCCTCAACCGCCTCCCGCACCTCCAGGACCTCCAGTACCGACGGCGCATGCTGCAGCAGCCACTGCATCCAGCGGCTGGACCAGACGCCGTTCAGCGGATCGCCGCGCCGCAGGTAGACTCCGCTGCCGTGGCGGATGGAGATGACACCCATCGCTTCCAGGGTGCGCAGGGCTTCCCGCAGCGTGGACTGGCTGACCCCCAGGTGAGCGGCCAGCTGGCGCACCGGGGGCAGCCGCGTCCCGGGCGCTAACGCGCCCGCCCGGATCTGGGCGATGAGGCGCTGCACCACCTCGTCCGAGAGGCGGCTGACGGAGACGCGGGGGGGAGGAGCGCCCACGGCCATGGGGAAAATGGACTGTTCAGGTGATCAGATCACTTGCTCACCAGGATAGAGGAGGTCGGTGTGGATGTCAACGAGGACAGACGAGCGCGTCCCGGTCTCGCTGCGGGGGAAGGTCCTCCTGGTCACCGGCGCGCGGCGAGGAATCGGTCTGGCCATCGCCGCCCGGGCGGCGCAGGCGGGTGCGGAGGTGATCGTGCATGCCAGGGAGCAGGCGCAGGCGGAGGCCGCGGCCCGGCAGATCGCTGGGGCGACCGCTGTGTGGGGAGACCTGAGCACCGTGGAGGGGGTCCGGGCCGTGATCACCGCCGCGGGTGAGACAACCGGGCGCCTGGACGGGCTGGTGAACAACGCCGGGCTGGCCGTGGTGCAGCCGGCGGAGGCGTTCAGCGCAGAGGACTGGGAACGGCAGTTCGCGGTGAATGTGCGGGCCACCTTCTTCGCCTGCCAGGCGGCACTGCCCTACCTGCGCCGCGGCAGCGACCCGGCCATCGTCAACATCTCCTCCCTGCACGCGCAGACCGCCGTCCCGGGCCGCGCTGTCTACGCTGCCTCCAAGGCTGCGGTGGACCATCTTACGCGCACCCTGGCGGTGGAGTGGGCGCGCTGGCGCATCCGGGTCAACGCCGTGGCGCCCGGTTTCGTCCGCACGGAGCAGGTGGCGCACCTGCTGGCCAGGGAAGGGACGCGCATCGAGGCGCGCACCCCGCTGGGCCGCGTGGCCGAGCCCGACGACGTGGCCGCGGCCGTCTGTTTCCTCCTCTCCGCGGCGGCTCGCCACATCACGGGCACGGTGTTGCCCGTGGACGGGGGCTACCTGCTCTACGGCGGGTGGGAGATGCCTCAGGCTGCGCAGGGCACCTGAAGGGCCGGCCGGGCCAGGTAGCTTGAGCGGCCCGGCCACCCCCGCGTGTGGAGCTGGCGGCCTGCCAGACGTGGCTGTCCCCGCGTGCGGGCCGGGTAGCCTGGAATGCCTGGCCGCTCCCGCGCGCGGGCCTGGTAGCCCAGACGCCGCAGCTCCTCCCGCACCCGGACGATGCGATCCGGCAGCGCGGGGTGCGTGCGGAAGAGGACCTCGAACTGGGAGGGATCCCGCCCCTCCGCCGCGCGCAGCCGCTCCATGAACTGCAGCCCTGCATCGGCGCGGAAGCCGGCGCGGTGGGTGAAGTGCACGCCGACCTGGTCGGCCTCGAACTCGGCGCTGCGGCTGAAGCCCCGGCTGAGGAGGAAACCCACGAAGTTGGCCACCTGCGTGGCCGTGGGGTCTCCGCCGAACAGCAGGGAGATGACGATGCCCATGAAGAAGTGCCGCTCCAGCAGGTTAACGTGATGGCGCTGGTTGACGTGGGCCACCTCGTGGGCCAGGACGAAGGCCAGCTCGTCCTCAGAGCGGACGAAATCCAGCATCCCCCGGGTTACGTAGACAAACCCGCCGGGCAGGGAGACGGCGTTGACCGCCCGCTGCTTCAGGATGCGGAAGGTCCACGGCAGGTCGCGTCGGTCGGAGACCGCGGCCAGCCGCCCGCCGATGGCCGCCAGACGGCCGGTCTCCGCGGCATCACGCACCACCCCGAAGCGGCTCTCCAGGTCCCGCGCCGCCTCCCGGCCGATGGCGACCTCCTGCTGCGTGCTGATCAGGGCAGCGTGGGCCGGCCGCGGAACGCCTCCTGCCACCAGCAGCGCCGCCAGGGCGACAGCCAGGGTGATCTGCTTTGGAGAAGGGCCGGGGTGCATGACCTCTCCCCCATGAACCGGGGATCATGGTGCTCCTCTCCCGAGACCACCATAGCACCCCTTTTTGCTCCTGGGGTACAATGACGCCGGTCCCGGCCATGCGCATCGCCGTCCGCACCTTCGCCGCCTACCGGCAGGCCATCGGGCAGGGCGAACTGACCCTCGACCTTCCAGACGGCGCCACGCCGCGGCAGGTCTGGGATACCCTGGCCGAGCGCTACCCGGATCTACAACGGTTTCCCCCACCCGCCCGGTTCGCGGTCAACGACGAGTTCGTGGGGCCGGAGCAGATTCTGGCGGAACGCGACGAGGTGGCGCTGATCCCACCGGTGAGCGGCGGCGACGGCGGCCCCGAGGCCCGACCCGTGACAGTGGAGATCCGCGTGGGCCTGGTGCGTCAGCCCATCGACGTGGCCGCTCTGATAGCCTCGGTGCAGCACCCTCAGGCGGGAGCGGTGGCGCTGTTCTGCGGCACGGTGCGGGCCCGCTCCCGCGGCCGGGACGTGCGGTTCCTGGAGTACGAGGCCTACGAGAGCCTGGCCCAGCGGGAGATGCGCCGCATCGCCGAGGAGGCGGCGCAACGCTGGCCGGTGCTGCGCCTGGCCGCCGTGCACCGCCTGGGCCACCTGGAGATCGGCGAGACCAGCGTGGCCATCGCCGTGGCCGCCCCGCACCGGGCCGACGCCTTCGCCGCCGCCCGTTACGTCATCGACACGCTGAAGCAAAGCGTCCCCATCTGGAAGAAAGAGGTCTGGGGCGAGGGCGAGGAGTGGATCGGCTCGGGCGGGTAGCCGGAGCACGGATATCTTCCAGGTCGAGTCTGGTCCGTCCGCGCCGCGGCCGCCAGCTTCTCCGCGTACGTCGGCTGCTCCTGTCTCCTAGCTCACCTGCAGCACGATCTTGCCGAAGTGCCGGCTCTCCTCCATGATGCGGTGCGCCTCCGCCGCCTCCTCCAGCGGCAGGACGGTGAAGACCACGGGGACGAAGCGGCGCCGCTGGATCAGCCGCAGGACCTCCCGCATCTCCGCCTGCGTGCCCACCCAGGTGCCGGTGATGGTGAGCTGCCGCGCGTAGATGTAGCGGATGTCCACCGGGGTCTGCGGGCCGCTGGTGGCGCCGCAGACGGCGAGCCGTCCTCCGGGGGCCAGCGCCTTGATGCTGGTCTCCCAGGTGGCCGCGCCCACGTGGTCCAGCACCACGTCCACCCCGCGGCGGCCGGTGAGGCGACGCACCTCCTGCAGCACGTCCTGCTCCCGGTAGTTGATCCCCACGTCGGCGCCGATCTCCCGCGCCCGCTCCAGCTTCCAGGCCGCACCCGCCGTGGTGATCACCCGGGCCTCGAAGAGACGGGCGATCTGGATCCCGGCGCTGCCCACCCCGCTGCCCGCGCCCCAGATGAGCACCTCCTCGCCGAAGCGCAGGCGGGCGTTGGTCACCAGCATGTTCCAGGCGGTGAGGAAGACCAGGGGCATGGCCGCCGCTTCCTCGAAGGAGAGGTGGGCCGGTTTGGGCAGCAGGTTCTGTTCGGGCACCGTGATGTACTGGGCGTAGCCGCCGGGCATGTGCTCGCCCAGGATGGAGAACTCGGGGCAGCGGTTGTCCAGACCGGCCAGGCAGGCCTGGCAGTGGCCGCAGCTAACGCCCGGATGGAGCAGCACGGGGTCGCCCTCCCGCCATCCGGTGACGCCGGGCCCGAGGGCGGCCACCTCTCCGGCAATGTCGGCACCAAGGATGTGGGGGAACTCCAGGCGCAGTCGCGGCAGGCCGCGGCGCAGCCACAGGTCGATGTGGTTGAGGGCCACCGCCCGCACCCGCACCAGCACCTGGTGCGGACCGGGCTGCGGCGTCGGCACCTCCTCCAGCCGCAGGACCTCAGGACCGCCGTGCTCGTGGATGCGCACCGCCTTCATGGTGAACCCTCCAGAGGATTGAGTGTGCGCAGGCCGGGGAAGAGACGGAAGCCCCGGTCGGTGGTGCACAGGACCGCGCCGTGCTCCAAGGCTAGTGCAGCCAGGTGGGCGTCTATCACCTGCGGCCCGCGCGCCTGGGTCGCCAGCAGCAACCCGCGCAGGATCTCCCAGTGGCCCTCTCCCGGCCCGATCACCACCACCGTTGGGTGCGCCAGCCAGCTAGCCACGATGTCAACCGCTTCGCCCGGGGCAAGCGGCTGGGGGAACGCCCGCGGGTTGGTGCTGATACGCAGGAAGGCCGTGATGGTGATCCAGGGCAGGCCGACGGGCGCGGGCTGGGCCAGCGTGCGCTCCAGCCAGGCTCGTGCCACCTCATGCTGGGGGAACGAGGGGTTGTACGCGTACAGCAGGATGTTGGCGTGGAGGACGATCACCGCTGGAGCGGCCCTTCCAACTGCTCCAGCAGCTCAGAGATCCGATCGTAGTCCAGGCCAGGATGCACGCCCAGGGGTCGGGCCCGCACGGTGAACGGCGGCACCCGCTGGCGCCTCCGGCGGAGGAGAAGGGCGGCACGGAGCAGCTCGTTGACCACGGCCTTGAGGGGCCGCCCCGTCCGTCGAACCTCGGCTTTCAGCGCTGCGGCAACGTCCTCTTCCAGGGTCAATGTCGTGCGCACATCATGATGCTACCGTTTCTGCATCATGATGTCAATCCGGCCTTCCATTCACCCTGCTCGCCGTTCTGAAGCTCCTGCCTCCTGCGCCCCCTGCGGGAATTCCCGAGCCAGCAGGGCGGTCAACGTCTCCACCAGGACGGCCACCAGCGCCTCCCCCCGCTGCTGCGAGGCGCCCGCCGCCGTGTAGAGGATCCCGCTGGACGGGACCTGGTTGGGGGGCTCTGGAAAGACCTTGTGCGGGGGCGGGACGCGGCGCTCCTGCGGCGGCGGAGGAATGCGCTCCGGGTGCACCAGGGCGGGGGCCAGCGCCATCATCAGGGAGCTTTCGGTCAGGCTGGCGTGCTCCACCTCCCAGCCGGGAAAGCCTTCGGGAAACAGGTCGCGCAGAACCGCCTCGGGGACGTGCTCCCACCAGTTCACCAGGACGATGCGCCGGCCGGAGGTATCGTCTGGAGGCAGAACCTCGCGGGCAGCCTCCGCCAGGAAGGCGGTGTTCTCGAAGTGGCCGTTCAGTAGCACGAGATGTCTGGCCCCGTGGCGGAAGTACTCCCGCAGGATGTCGCCGGTCAGGCGCAGCAGCGTGCTCCCTCGCAGGCTCATGGTGCCCGGAAAGCGCTGACCGCCGCCGCTGGCCGGGTCCGAGGCGGCCGCGTACCAGATGGGGGGAGCCACCAGGGCGAGCAGGCGATGGGCCAGCCGCTGGGCCAGATGCCAGACGATGAACACGTCTGTGCCCAGGGGCAGGTGCGGTCCGTGCTGCTCCACCGAGCCCACGGGAATGAGGACGATACGCCTGCCGATCTGCGCGGCGAACTCCGGCCAGGTCAGATGCTCCACCAGTATGTCCGACATCGTCCACCTCCAGATGCGGCTCAGGCTGCGGGGCCCCGCCGCTGGACGATCTGGGCCACGACGCTGAGGGTAATGGAGAAGAAGAAGACAATGGTGCCCACGGCGCTGAGGGCGGGGTTGATCCCGGAGCGCATCATCGCCCAGATCTTCACCGGCAGCGTCACATCGAATCCGGAGACGATCCAGGCGATGAGGAACTCGTCGAAGGAGAGGGTGAAGGTGAGCAGAAAGGCTCCCAGCACCGCGGGCAGCGAGAGCGGGAAGACCACCTCCCAGAGGGCGCGCAGTCGCGACGCCCCCAGGTCCCACGCGGCTTCCTCGTAGCTGCGGCTGAGCGTATGCAAGCGCCCCCGGATGATGAGCATAGCCAGGGGGGCGGAGAAGACCGTGTGGCTGATCCATACCGTGAGCAGAGACTTGGGGATGCCTACCGTGTTGAAGAACACCAGCAGCCCCAGCCCCAGCAGGATCCAGGGCACGGTCAGGGGCGAGATCATCACCAGCATGAAAACATCCTGCCACCACACGCCCGCCCGGGTCAGGGCGTAAGCGCCGGGGAAGCCCAGGAGGACCGAGGTCAGGCCGACGGCCGTGGCCACCAGGATGCTGTTACGCAGGCCAACCAGCAGGCCAGGGTTGCCGACGGCCTGCTCGTACCAGTGCCACGTGAACCCCCGCCAGGGCAGAGCGACGAAGCGGTCGGCGTTGAAGGAACTGAGTATGGTAACGGCGATGGGGGCGAAGAGGAAGGCGTAGGCCACCACCAGGTAGCCCTGCAGGATACGGTCCCAGAGGACCTCCGTCCCCCCAGCACGCAGCCGCGGTGCTCGGGCCTGCGCGGGCACGCTGGTGCTCACTGGCCGATCCCCCGCCCGAAGCCGGCGAACCGCATCCACCGGCCGAAGACGGCGATGGTCCCCAGGATCGTTACCACCATGATCACGGCGAAGGCCGAGGCCTGCGGCCAGTTGACGGTCCACTGCACCGCGTCCACGACCAGTTGGGGGAAGACCCGCTGCGCCTGGCCTCCCAGCACCGCCGGGGACACGAAGTCGGCGAAGGCCAGGACGAAGGTGAACATGCTCCCCGCCACTAGGCCCCCGGAGCTCAGGGGGAAGATCACTTCGGTGAAGGCGCGCAGGCGATTGGCCCCCAGGTCGGCGGCCGCCTCCAGGAGACTCTTGTCGATGCCTTCCAGCGTGGAGTACAGGATGAGGGTCATGATAGCCAGCAGGAAGTGCACCAGCCCGATGCGCGCGGCGGTGAGCGTGTAGAGGATGTCCAGTGGAGCAGAAATCACCCCCAGGCGCAGGAGCAGGTAGTTGAGCACGCCGTTATTGGCCAGGATCGTCTGCCAGGCGTACCCTCGGACCAGGTAGTTGGTCCAGAATGGAGCGATCACCGCCACAAGCGCCACCAGTCGCGCCCGCGGGGGGACGCAGAAGGCCAGGGCGTAAGCGAAGGGATAGGCCACCAACACCGTAAGCAGGACCGTGGACGTGGCGAATCCCAGCGAGAGGACGTAGGCCTTGAGGTACATGAACTCCTGGAAGAAGACCCGGTAATTCTGCAGGGTCCACGCGGGCGTCAGGCGGTACTCCCGCATCACCCAGAAACTGGCCAGGAGGAGAAAGAGGGCCGGCGTCAGGTAGAAGAGCACCTGCCACGTAGTGATGGGCAGCAACAGCCACAGTGCCCAGCGCTCGCGGGGGGCGGGAGCGGGCCGGTGCCGGCGGATCATCGCGTACCCGCTACCGGCACCTCTGCGGGTACTGCTGCGGCCTCGTCCGGGATGAGCATGCTGTCCCCGGGATCCCAGCGCAGCCAGAGGTGCTCTCCCGGGGCATACCGCTGGGGACCCAGCTCCAGCACCCCGACCATGTCCCGGCCCACTTGCAGTGTGTACCGCGTGGCCGTGCCGGTATACACGGCGTGCCTGATGATCCCCGGCAGCACGTTGGGGCCCTCCGCGCGTTCCCACGCCAGGCGAATGCGTTCCGGCCGGACCCCCACGGTGACGGGTCTGCCGGGACGAAGCCAGGCGGCGTTAGGGGGCGGATCTGCCCACAGGTAGTCCGCCCCCACCTGAGGCACGCGCACGGCCACACCTCGCCCGCCCACCTCCGCCACCGCACCTGCCAGCATGTTGCACTCTCCCAGGAAGCCGGCCACGAAGCGCGAGGCCGGGCGCTCATAGACCTCTCGCGGCCGGCCCACCTGCTCCAGCCGGCCATCCCGCATGATGGCCAGGCGGTCGCTGATGGTCATCGCCTCCTCCTGGTCGTGGGTGACGTAGAGGAAGGTCATGCCCAGGCGCTGTTGCAACGCCTTCAGCTCGATCTGCATCAGCTTGCGGATCTGGGCATCAAGCGCTCCCAACGGCTCGTCCAGCAGGAGCACCGAGGGGCGGATGACCAGCGAGCGGGCCAGCGCCACGCGCTGGCGCTGGCCGCCGCTCAACTGGCCCGGCATGCGCGCGGCCACATCCGGCAGATTCACCAGCTCCAGCACCTGGCGCACCCGCCGTTCCTGCTCCGCGCGGGGGACGCCGCGCATCTTCAGCCCGAAGGCGATGTTCTCCCCCACGGTCTTGTGGGGGAAGAGCGCATAGTCCTGGAAGACCATGCTTGTGTCCCGCCGGTGTGGCGGCTCGCGGACGACGGCACGGCCCTTGATCCGAATCTCGCCACTGGTCGGCGATTCAAATCCGCCGACCATGCGCAGCACCGTGGTCTTGCCCGACCCGCTGGGGCCCAGGATGGTCAGGAACTCTCCCGGACGCACCCCCAGGGAGACATCATCGACGGCCAGGACATCTCCAAACCGCTTCGAGACGCTGACCAGCTCGACGTCAAGCTGCTGCTCCACCCACCACCACTATTA
>JAVKIA010000043.1 GCA_031459715.1 Armatimonadota bacterium
CCTCACCGCCGCCTGGAGCGCGCAGGGGGCCTCACTTCCCGAGGCCGCGCGCATGGGCACCGCAGTGGGCAGCGCCGTGCTGCTGGCCGGCGCTGTATCCAACGCCGCCGGCGGCTGGCTGAGCGACCGCGCCGGCCGCAGGCGCACCATCGTCATCTTCCTTTCGGCCTCGGCCCTGTGCTCCGCGGTGATGGGGTGGCTCCTGCCGGCCGGGCTGGGAGTAGTTATCTCCGTGGCGCTGCTGTACGGCATCTTCACTACTGCGGAGTCTTCCACCCTTTCTACGGCCGTAGCGGAGAGCGCCTTCCCGCACGCCCTGGGCACCACCATGGCCGTCCAGTCAACGCTCGGCTTCGTGGCCACCATCGTCTCGCCGGTGCTCTTCGGGGCGTTGCTGGACGCCTACGGCTGGGGCTGGGCCTTCATCTCTCTGGCTGCAGCTGCAGCAGCGGGGGTCCTCACCCTGTTGGTGGGAGGCCGACCCGCTCCGGGTGCTCGGCTGGCCTGCCGGTCTGCAGGTGTGCAGAAAGACCTGGTCAAGTCCCATGAAATGGGGACAGAAAAACATGACGTGACCACACGAGGAACTCGGTCCGGGCCGAGTTGACCTTTGCGGGAATGGCCTGTGCGCTGGGCGGCGGAGTTCCGGAACACATGACAGAGTTTTTGACCTGCGCCGTCCATCCCCGGTAAAATTAAAAGGATTTTTCGCTTGTTGCGCGTGTCCTCTGAGATGCTGAGCGGCCTGCTCACCTTGCTCCGCGACAGCCCACCGTTCGCCCCGATCCGGGACGCGGTGCGGCAGCACCGCCCCCTGTGGATCCTGGGCCCGGCGGGCGCGGAAAAGGCCTACCTACTGGCGGCGCTGCTTACCGACCGGGAGGCTCCGCAGACCGTGCTGGTCATCCTTCCCGGGCGGGACGCGGCGGAACGGCTGGCCGGGGACCTCGTGGTCTTTGACCCGGACCTGGCGCCGCGCCTGGCATTCTTACCCTACTGGGAGGGGGCGCCCTACGAGCGGGAGCAGCCTTCGCTGGAGGCTGTGGCGGAGTGGCGAGCACTGCTGGAGCGGCTGAGCGGCGGCACACCCACCATCGGCCTGGTGTCGGTTGCCAGTCTCCTGCGCCGGCTTCCTGCGCCAGAGCACATGCGCGCGCAGCGGAAGCAGATCCGCGTCGGCGACCGTCTGGTACGCGACGACTTCCTCACCCTGCTCGCGGACTACGGGTACGAGCGCCGGCCTCTGGTGGAGGCCCGCGGGCAGATAGCGGTGCGCGGGGGGGTCATTGACCTCTTCCCGCCGGCCGGCGGCCCTTACCGCATCGAGCTGTTCGGGGACGAGGTGGAGTCGCTGCGGGAATTCGACCCGGTCACCCAGCGCAGCACCCGCACGGTGGGGGAGGCGGTCCTGCTGCCCCTGCGCGAGCCCCAGGCTGGCCTGGCGGCGGGCCTGCTGGACTACCTCCCGCCGCAGGCGCTGGTGGTGCTGGACGAGGAGCCGGAGCTGGCGGCGCAGGCGGGCGCGCTGCAGGACAGGGCGGAGGAGGCGGGCAGCCAGGTGCCCCCCCACCTCTCCTGGGTCGAGGTGGCCGCGCGCCTGGAGCGCTTCCGCCGGGTGGTCCTCTCCGCGCTGCGCGGCGCCGTGGCGCCCTATGCGGAGGTACCGCTACGCTTCGGTGGCGTGGAGGCCTTCGGCGGGCAGACGCACCTGCTGGCCCGGGCGCTGCGCGAGTGGACGCAGCAGCGACGTCTGGTAGTCGTGGCTTCGGCGCACCCCGAGCGGGTGGCGGAGGTTCTGGACGCGCAGGGCCTGCGGGTACCCACAGCCCCGGGCCTGCCCGTGGCTCCCCCGCCGGGGACGATGACCGCGGTGGAGGCGCCCCTCTCCCGCGGGTTCGCCTTCGATCCGGCTGGCCTGGTGGTGGTCACCGACAGCGAGATCCTGGGATGGCGGCGGCGCTCGCGCCTGCGCTTTGTCCGCCAGGGTAAGCGCATCGCCTCCTGGGCGGACCTGGTCCCCGGTGACTACGTGGTGCACATCCACCACGGCATCGGCGTCTACCGCGGCCTGGTCCACCTGACCATGAACGGCGCGGAACGGGACTACCTGCTCCTGGAGTATGCCGGCAGCGACCGCCTCTACGTCCCGGTGGAGCAGATCGCCCTGGTGGAGCGCTACATCGGGGTGGAAGGCCAGGTCCCCCGGGTGAACACCCTGGGCGGGGCGGAGTGGGAGCGGGAGAAGCAGCGGGTGCGGGAGTCGGCCCGGGAGCTGGCCGGGGAACTGCTGGCGCTGTACGCGGCGCGGCAGACCGCACCCGGCTTCGCCTTCTCCCCGGACACTCCCTGGCAGCACGAGCTGGAGGCGGCCTTCGAGTACGAGGAGACCCCTGACCAGTGGCAGGCCATCCAGGATGTGAAGCGGGACATGGAGTCCCCCAGGCCCATGGACCGCCTCATCGCCGGGGATGTAGGGTACGGCAAGACCGAGGTGGCGCTGCGCGCTGCCTTCAAGGCGGTCATGGACGGCAAGCAGGTAGCCATCCTGGTGCCCACCACCATCCTGGCCCAGCAGCACTACGACGTCTTCCTCCGCCGCCTGGCCGCCTACCCCATCACGGTGGAGGTGATGTCCCGCTTTCGCTCGCGAAGGGAGCAGCAGCGCATCCTCCGCCAGCTGGCCGAGGGGCAGGTGGACATCGTCATAGGCACGCACCGCCTGCTGCAGAAGGACGTCGTCTTCCGCGACCTGGGACTGGTGATCATCGACGAGGAGCAGCGCTTCGGCGTGGAGCACAAGGAGCGTTTGAAACAGCTGCGCCAGCAGGTGGACGTGCTCACGCTGACGGCGACCCCCATCCCCCGTACCCTGCACATGTCCCTGGTGGGCCTGCGCGACATGTCGGTCATGGAGACCCCGCCGGAGGCACGCCTGCCCATCCACACCGAGATCCGTGAGGCGGACGAGGGGATTATCCGCGAGGCCATCGTGCGGGAGCTGGCCCGCGGCGGTCAGGTGTATGTAGTGCACAACCGGGTGCAGTCCATCGAACGAGCCGCCCGGGCCATCGCTCGCATCGTCCCCGAAGCGCGCGTCGCCGTGGCCCACGGGCAGATGCCGGAGGAAAAGCTGGAGCGGGTGATGATGGACTTCCTGGGGGGACGCTTTGACGTGCTGGTCTGCACCACCATCGTGGAGATCGGCCTGGACATTCCTCGGGTGAACACCGTGATCGTCCAGGACGCTCACCTCATGGGCCTGGCCCAGCTCTACCAGCTGCGCGGCCGGGTGGGCCGGGCCGACCGGCAGGCCTACTGCTACCTGCTCTACCCGCGGGGCGAGACGCTGACGCCGGAGGCCGAGCAACGCCTGCAGGCCATGCAGGAATTCGTGGAGCTGGGATCGGGGTTGAAGCTGGCCATGCGCGACCTGGAGATCCGCGGCGCGGGCAACCTGCTGGGGCCGGAGCAGCACGGCCACATCTCCGCCGTGGGCTTTGATCTCTACTGCCGCCTCCTGGACCAGGCCATCCGCGAGCTGCGCGGCGAGATGGTGGACGACGCCCCCGACCCCGTGATCGACATCCACGTGGACGCGTTCATTCCCCCGGACTACGTGGCCGACGAGACGCAGCGCATGACCCTCTACCGGAGGCTGGGCGCGGCCGCCTCCCTGGAGGCGGCGGAGCGACTGGCCGAAGAGATCCGGGACCGTTTCGGCGACCCGCCCGCGGCGGTGGCGCACCTGCTGGCGGCGGTGCGGCTGCGGGTCCTGGCCAGGCGCGTGGGCGCGGCAGCGGTGGTGCGCGAGGGCGGGCAGTACATCATCCGCCTGCGGCCTGCAGCCTACCTGAGCGACGCCGTGCAGCGGCGCCTGCGCGTAGCCTACGGTGAGCGTCTGCAGGTGACCCCCGCGGTGCTCACCGTGCGCACCCGGGGGCGGCACTTCCTGGACCAGGCGGGCGAGCTCCGGGAGATTCTGGAAGCGGTGGCCCGGTTCAGCGGGCAGCGGGCCGAGGAGGCCGTAACCATTTCCTGACCGCCGGGCGCACCGAACTACGAAAGGAGTCATTCTCGTGCGCAGAGGACGCAAGGCCTTGCTGGTGCTGGTGATTGCCACCGCCGTGCTGGTGGCAGCAGGTGCAGGCTATGCCCTGACCTTCGGGGTGGACCTGCGCCTGACCGTCCGCGGCCGGCCTGTGGGGGTGGCCGTGGCCGGGCTGCGGGCCCGCTCCGCCCTGGCGGTGATGGTCAACGACGAGCCCATCTACTGGAGCGAGGTGGAGCGGGAGGTGGAGCGCGCCGCCGCCCAGTTCAACGTCAACCTCAGCGGCGCGGAGGGGGAGAAGCAGCGGGCTGAGCTCACAGGCGCACTGCTCGACCGCCTGATCGACGAACGCCTGATCGTGCAGGCCGCCCGGCGGCGGGGCGTTGAGACCAGCGACGTACAGGTGGACGCCGAGCTGGCGCGGATCACGGCGCAACTGGGAGGCGAGCAGGAGCTGCAGAGGGCACTGGCGCAGCGCAACCTGACCACGGCGGAAGCGCGGCGGATCATCCGCCTCTCCCTGACGGTACAGGCGCTGATGCCGCTGGTCACCGATGTGCGGGTTACGGCCGAGGAGGTGCAGGAGGTGTTCGCTCAGCGCCGCGCCCAGTACGACCAGCCGGAACAGGTGCGGGTCAGCCACATCCTCATCCGCGCCAGCACCCCGCAGGAGGAGGAGCGTGCCAAACAGACCCTGCTCCTCATTCAGGGACGCCTGGCCCGTGGGGAGAAGTTCGCCGACCTGGCGCGGCAATACTCGGAGGATCCGGGCAGCAAGGCGGGCGGCGGCGATCTGGGCCTGGTGGCTAGGGGCACGCTGGTGCCGGAGTTCGAGCGGGTCGCCTTCAGCCTCCCTCCCGGGCAAGTGAGCGAGCCGGTGAAAACGTCCTTCGGCTACCACCTCATCCTGGTGCACGAGCGCAGGCCGGCGCGCCGGGCCACGCTGGAGCAGGTCCAGGCCCGGATCCGGGAGGAGCTCCTGCAGCAGCGGCGGGAGGCGGCCTTCCAGCAGTGGCTGCAGGTGCAGCGCAAGCAGGCGACCATCAAGCGGTTCCCCCGCCCATCGTAGCCGGCCATGTCGGCTCCCTACACCTTCGACGACCTGGTGGCGGTCATGGCCCGCCTGCGCGGCCCCGGCGGCTGCCCCTGGGACCGGGCGCAGACTCCCCGCTCCCTCCGCCCCTACCTGCTGGAGGAGACATACGAGACCCTGGAGGCCATCGACCGGGGGGACGGCACCGCGCTGCGCGAGGAACTGGGCGACCTGTTGCTGCAGGTGGTCTTCCAGGCCCGTATGGCCGAGGAAGCCGGAGGGTTCACCATCGGGGAGGTGGTGGACGGACTGGTGCGCAAGCTGATCGATCGGCACCCGCACGTCTTCGGCGACGCCCGGCTGGAGACCGCGGAGGCTGTGCTGGCCCACTGGCACGACGCCAAGCAGGCGAAGCGGGAGGCCCCCTTCGCCGGCGTCCCTGAGGCCCTGCCCGCCCTCGCCCGGGCACAGAAGGTGCAGGAGCGTGTGCGCGCTCTCGGCTTCCGCTGGCCGGACCTGCAGGCGGCGGTGGCAAAGGCGCGGGCGGAGCTCGGCGAGCTGCAGACGGCATCCGATCCGGAGGCAGCGGCCGACGAGCTGGGCGACGCCCTCTTCACCCTGATCAACGTGGCCATCTTCCACGGCGTGGACGCCGAGCAGGCACTGCGGGACGCCACGCGCAAGTTCGTGCAACGCTTCACCCGCCTGGAGGCGTTGGCCAGGGCCACCGGTCGCCCCCTGAGGGAGCACACGCTGCAGGAGCTGCTGGCGCTGTGGGAGCAGGCCAAGAGCGGCCATGCGGGTGGATAAGTACCTGCAGCTCAGTCAGCTGGTGCGGCGGCGCGTCCTGGCGCAGCGCCTCTGCGACGCCGGGCGGGTACAGGTGAACGAGCGGCGGGCCAGGCCCGCTACCCCTGTGGCCGTGGGCGACATCCTGGAGGTCTCGCTGGAACAGCGGCGACTGCGGGTCCGTGTGCTGCACCTGCCCGCTTCACCGCGGGAAGCGGGGCGAACTCCGTCGTATGAGATCCTGGGCGAGGACTCCCTGGGGTGGTGGTGATGCCGGCGATTGGCGCCATCGTGGCGCGGGAAATCCTGGACTCCCGGGGCAACCCCACCGTGGAGGCCGATCTCTACCTGGACGACGGAGCGTGGGGGCGGGCGGCAGTCCCCGCGGGGGCGTCCACCGGAGAGGCCGAGGCGCTGGAACTGCGCGACGGCGGGCGGCGCTACCTGGGGCGCGGGGTGCAGAAGGTGGTGCGGGCCATCGAGGAAGAGATCGCCCCGGCGCTGCGCGGCCTCCCTGCGGACCAGGAGGAGGTCGACCGCCGGCTGATCGCCCTGGACGGCACCCCAAACAAATCGCGTCTGGGGGCAAATGCCATCCTGGCAGTGTCGCTGGCGCTGGCCAAAGCCATCGCCGCCTCCCGCCGTCTCCCCCTCTACCGAAGCCTGGGAGGCGAGGACGCCCGCCGGCTGCCCGTCCCCACCATGAACGTGATCAACGGCGGAGCCCACGCCGACAACACGCTGGACATCCAGGAGTTCATGATCGTCCCCTGGGGGGCGGAGCGCTACGGCCAGGCGCTGCGCATGGGGGTGGAGGTCTTCCACCACCTGAAAGCGCTGCTGCGAGAGCGCGGTCTGAGTACGGGGGTGGGCGATGAAGGCGGCTTCGCTCCCAACGTGCGGGACGCCGCCGAGGCGCTCGCCCTCCTGGTGGAGGCCATCACCCGGGCGGGATATGCGCCGGGGGAGGAGGTCGTCCTCGCCCTGGACGTGGCGGCCAGCGAGCTGGCCCGGGAGGGCAGCTACCACTTCAGCAGGGAGGGGCGGGTGCGCACCCCGGAGGAGGTAATGGCCTACTACGAAGCGCTGGCCGCAGAGTTCCCCCTGCGCTCCATTGAGGACGGGCTGGGGGAGCACGACTGGGAGGCCTGGCGGGCAATGACCACCCGCCTGGGCGGAAGATTGCAGCTGGTGGGAGATGACCTCTTCGTCACCAACCCCCAGCGGGTGCGGCGGGCCATCGCCGAGGGGGTAGCCAATGCCGTGCTGGTCAAGCCCAACCAGATCGGCACACTGACTGAGACCCTGGAGACCGTGGCTCTGGCGCGGGCGGCCGGATACGCGGTCATCCTCTCCCACCGTTCGGGCGAGACCGAGGACACCACCATCGCCGACCTGGCGGTGGCGGTGGGCGCCGGGCAGATCAAGACCGGCGCGCCATCCCGGGGCGAACGTGTGGCCAAGTACAACCAACTCCTGCGCATCGAGGAGGCCCTGGGCCCTGAGGCCGAATTCGCCGGGCGGCGGGGGCTGGGGGTTCCCGCCTGACGGCCGGCACAGCGACTCCCCCGCCGCCTCTCTCCGCGCAGGATTTCTCCCGCCTCCGTCCAACTCTAGGAGGCGGCCAAATGCCGAAGGACTATCTTCCCCACCGCACCCTGACCCATCCTGGCCTGCGCCGCCGTTTCCCCCGCTGGGTCATCCCCCTGCTCGTCCTGGCTGCAGCCACGCTCCTGCTGCGCGCCTACGGGGCAAGTACCCTCACCGCCTACCGGCTGCGCCGTGAAGCGGCGCGGCTGGAGGGCCAGATCCAGACTCTGCGCCGGGAGAACGCGCAGTTGCGGGAAGAGATCCGCCGGCTGCACACGCCAGCCTATATCGAGAGGCTGGCCCGCGAGCAGCTGGGTCTGGTCAGGCCCGGGGAGATCCCGGTGATCCTCATCCGGACCACCCCCACGCCCCCACCCGCCCCGTGACCTCTCACCGCCTGGTCCACAGCGAAGCCAGAAGTTGCGGGGGATGGGAAGCTCCCTCGCCATCACCCGTTTGGCCAGCACACACACGGCGGCCGCCCGATTGACACCTCCCGGGTCCGCGCATATAATGCGCTTGCCCAATTTCCAGGTGTCTGCGCGGAGGAGGCCAGATCCCGCCCCAGATGAGCGTTGAGGTCGGCACTATCGTCGAAGGGACCGTGGTCAAGATCACGCACTACGGTGCCTTCGTGGAGTTGCCCGACGGCAAGAGCGGCCTTGTCCACATCTCCGAGATCGCCGACACCTACGTCAAGGACGTCAAGGACTACCTGAAGGAACAGGAGCGGGTCCGCGTCAAGATCCTCGGTGTCAACGAGAGGGGCAAGCTCGACCTCTCGGTGAAGCAGGCTCTCTCCCCGGAAGAGCGCGCCGCCCGCGCCCGGGCCCGCAGCTCCTTCGAAGATAAGCTCAAGGCCTTCATGAAGGAGTCCGAGGAGCGCCTCCTGGATCTCAAGCGCAACACCGAAGCCAAGCGCGGCGGCCGCCGCCGCAGGTAGCCCGAAACCCGATCCGCAGCGAGTCCCCTTCGGCCGCTACCCTCGCTGCGCCAGCGCAGCCAGCACACGGGCGGGCGTCATGGGCAGTTCGGTGAGCTGGGCGCCGGTGGCGTCGGCGATGGCGCTGGCCACAGCTGCTGCGCCAGCGATCACCGGCGGTTCACCCACCCCCTTGGCCCCAAACGGGCCTTCCGCCGAGGGCACTTCCACCAGCACCGCCTCCAGCGGCGCCACCTCCGTGGCCCGGGGGAGGGCGTAGTCGGCAAAGGTGCTGGACAGCAGCGCGCCGGCCCGGTCATAGACCAGCCCTTCCAGGAGCGCCCAGCCGGTAGCCTGGGCCGCGCCTCCGAAGACCTGCTCCTCCACCACTGCGGGGTTGATGGCAAACCCCACGTCCTGGACGACCACCTGGCGCTGGATGCGGACCACGCCGGTCTCCCGGTCCACCGTGACCTTGACCAGATGCGCGGCGAACCCCGGAGCCTGCCGAGGGGCGGCCACCGAGCCGCGGCCGAACACGGGCGGGTACCTGGCGCCGAAGCGCATCGACTGCTCGGCGACCTGCTCTAGGCCGATCCCCCGGGAGAGCACGCCGCGTACCCGCACCTGTCCTTCGGCGATCTCCAGATCGTCCTCCCGCGCCTCCAGCTCCCTGGCCGCGATGGCCAGGATCTGTCGTCGCGCCTCCTCGGCGGCCAGGCGGACGGCCGCACCCACGGTGTAGAGGGTCTTGCTGCCCGCGGACATTCCCGCGTAGGGAGCCTGGTCGCTGTCTGCGCCGACCACGCGCACCCGCTCCACCGGTACCCCCAGCACCTCTGCGGCGATCTGGGCCATGGCCGTGAAGGTCCCGGTGAGGTCCACCGCGCCCACCACCACCTGGAACGTGCCGTCGGTGTTGGCGCGCACGCAGGCGCTGGCCGACTCCACGCCTCCGGTCCACCCCCCCACCGCCACTCCCACGCCGTCTCCCGGGCGGCGGTCCTGCCAGAGGGGGTGAGCCCGGGTCCGCTCCAGGACCTGGCGCAGACCGATTCGCGGCCAGGGTCGCCCAGAGGGCTGGGGGTCGCCTTCCGCAGAGGCGTTCTGCAGCCGAAGGTCGATGGGGTCGCGGCCGAGCCGCCGGGCCAGGCGGTCCATCATCCCCTCGATGGCGAAGGTGGCCTGGGGCGCGCCGGGGGCGCGGTAGGCACCCACCGGGGGCAGGTGGGTCATGACGTTGAACCCTTCGATCAGCAGGTGGGGAACCTTGTAGTATCCCCCAAGCAGCGTGGCGGCGATGGCGGCGGTCCCCCCAGGCTCCGCGCCGCAGTCGAACACCAGGCGGGCCTGCAGTGCCAGGAGCGTCCCGTCCCCACGCGCCCCCAGGCGTACGGTGATCACCGTGGCCGGCGCCACGTTGGCCACCAGGAAGTCGTCGCGCCTCGGCAGCACCAGCCGCACCGGCCGGCGTACCGCCAGCGCCAGCGCCGCGGTCAGTCCCTGGGTGAAGAGGATCTTGCTTCCGAAGCCGCCGCCAATGGTCATGGGTACCACCCGCACCTGCGTCTCGGACAGCCCCAGGAGGTCGCACACCTGCTCTCTCACATAGAAGACGCCCTGCGTTGCCGTGTAGATGGTCACCCCACCGCGGATGAGGTCGGGCACGGCCACGGTGGCGTGCGGCTCCAGGTAGCCCTGGTAGACCCGGGCAGTACGGAAGGTCTCCTCCAGGACCACGTCCGCCTCACGGAATCCCCGAGCGATATCCCCCCGGGTGTAGCGGACCACGCTGGCCACGTTGCGCGGTCGGTCCTCCCTCACCTCCTGCACCGCCACCGCGGCGTGACCTGCGGCCTGCCCCTCCCCACCGCCCGCCTGGGGGTTGACCAGAGGGGCGTCGGGCCGCATGGCCTCCTCCGGATCGAGCACCGCAGGCAGCACCTGGTACTCCACAGCCCCGGCCAGTGCCTCTATGCAGTCTGCGGCCGCCGCCTCGCTCTCCGCCAGGACCGCAGCCACGGGATGGCCGGCGAACCGCGCTTCGCCCTCGGCCAGCAGGAGGTGCTCCTCGCGGGAGGCCCCCGCGGCCAGCGGCAGGTCTTCCGCCAGGAGGACCGCGACGACGCCGGGGACGGCCAGGGCCGCGTCCCGGCGAACGTTCAGGATGCGCGCGTGCGCGTACGGTGAGAGCAGCAGCCGGGCGTAGAGCATCCCGGGCAAACGCAGATCCTCGGTGTAGCGGGCCACCGCCGTCACCTTCTCCCTGCCGTCCATACGCGGCATGCGCCGCCCCACCTGCATGCTCACCGCGCGTCCTCCAGGCTGCTAGCCCCGCCCCGTGCTAGGCCTCGATCCCCAGCACGGCGGCCACGTCTTCGAATGTCCGCCAGGTGATGTCGTCCCGCTGCAGGCGGCGGGAGGACTCGGCAATGTGGGTCTGTGCCTCCAGCTCCCGCAGCTGCTCGTCCATCCGCTCCAGGAGGTTCCGCAGGCTGAGGGCCAGTCCCTTCGGCGGCAGGTGCTGCAGGGCGCGACGCACCCGCTCCAGCGCCGCCACCTCGTACTCCCGGGCCAGGCGGTCCAGCTCCAGGGCCTCCGCGCGGGAGAAGGCCACCAGACTGCGCCGCTCCTCCAGCGCCTGCAGCACGGCCCGCCGCAACTCCCGCAGCAGCGCCTCCTCCACGGCCTAGGGCCCGCCGGTCAGGCGGGGGAGGCGCACCTCCTGGTCGCGGTACTGCAGCTGGTAGAGCTTGGTGTAGATGCCGCCTCGCGCCAGCAGCTCCTGGTGCCGCCCCTCCTCCACGATGCGGCCCTTGTGCAGCACCAGGATGCGGTCCACATGCTGAATGGTGGAGAGGCGGTGGGCGATGATGATGGAGGTGCGGCCGCGCAGGACCTTCTGCAGCGCCTCCTGGATGAGGATCTCCGTCTCCACGTCCACGCTGCTGGTGGCCTCGTCCAGCACCAGGAGGATCTCCGGGTTGTGGGCGATGGCCCGGGCGAAGGCGATGAGCTGCTTCTGCCCCACCGAGAGTGTCGCCCCGCGCTCTTTAACCTCGGTGTGGTAGCCAGCAGGCAGCCGGTCGATGAAGCGGTGGGCGTTGACGAATTGCGCCGCACGGCGCACCTCCTCATGGGAGATCTCCGTGTTGCCCAGGCGGATGTTGTCCTCCACCGTGCCGGAGAAGAGGAAGACGTCCTGCAACACCAGCCCGATGTGCCGTCGCAGGTCGCGCTGCGCGTAGCGGCGCACGTCCACCCCGTCCACCAGCACCTCTCCCCGCTGCGGGTCGTGGAAGCGACAGATCAGGTTGATGATGGAGGACTTCCCCGCGCCGGTGTGGCCCACAAAGGCCACACTCTCCCCCGGGGCGATACGGAAGCAGATGTCCCTGAGCACCCAGTCGGGCGAGCCGTCCCCGGCCGGGGCGTAGGCGAACCAGACGTGGCGGAACTCGATCTCCCCGCGCACCCGCTCCAGGGGCAGGGGCAGGGGAGGATCCTCCACCTCCACGGGCTCGTCCAGCAGGCGGAAGATCCGCTCCGAAGAGGCCATAGCCGCCTGCAGGATATTGTACTTCTCCGCCAGCTCCTCAATGGGTTCGAAGAAGCGCTGCGCGTACTGGATGAAGGCCACCAGCAGGCCGATGGTGACCGAGGCGTGGAAGACTCCCCCGCCGAAGACCAGGATGAGGGCGATGGCCAGGGAGCTGATCACCCCCACCGAGGGGTGGAAGAGGGCGAAGGCGCGCAGGCCGCGCAGGTGCCAGCCCAGCAGCTCCCGGTTCAGCGCGTCGAACCGCTGGAAGTTCCGCCGCTCGCGGTTGAAGAGCTGGACGATGGCCATTCCTGTGATGTTCTCGTTGAGGTAGGCGTTGATCCGGGCCAGCCGCGTGCGCACCGCGCGGTAGGTCTCCCGCGCCTTCACCCGAAAGAGGACAGTGGCCAGCAGGATCAGTGGGATGACGGTGAAGGTGATGAGCGCCAGGCGCCACTCCAGCAGCAGCAGCACCACCACGATGCCCACCAGGGTGATCAGGTCGCCGAAGATGCCCACTACCCCCTGGGTGATCATCTCGTTGAGGGCGTCGATGTCGTTAGTGATGCGCGTGACCAGCCGGCCCACGGGGGTGCGGGTGTAGAAGCCGACGGAGAGGCGTTGCAGGTGGCTGAACAGGGCCAGGCGCAGGTCGTACATGGCCCGCTGGCCCACCATCTGCATAAGGTAGCTCTGCAGGTAGCGGAAGGCAAACCCCGCCAGGAGGATGGCCACGTACAGGGCGGTAAGCGCACCCAATCCGCTCAGCCGTCCCGGGGTGATGTGCCGGTCGATGCCCAGACGTACCAGGTAGGGGCCGGCCAGGGCAGCGGCGGAGCTGAGCAGCAACAGCAGCACCGAAAGCCCTACCAGCCGCCAGCAGGGCCGCACATAGCTCAGGAGCCGCCGCATCAGCCGGCCGTCGTAGGCCTTCCCCAGGATCTCCTCTTCCTGCAGCTCCACCGACACGCTACTGCTCCGCCTCCAGCTCTTCCTGCAGGAGCTGCTTGCGGTAGAGGTCGGCATAGAGGCCGCCCCGCGCCAGCAGGGCCTCATGGGCCCCCCGCTCCACGATGCGTCCCTCATCCAGCACAATGATCTGGTCGGCGTGGCGCACGGTGGAAATGCGGTGCGAGATGAGGATGCTGGTGCGCGTGGCCAGTACCCCGCGCAGCCGCTCCAGGATCCTGGCCTCGGTGTGAGTATCCACACTGGAGAGGGCGTCGTCCAGGATGAGGATGGCGGGGTCGCGGGCCAGCGCCCGGGCCAGAGTCGCCCGCTGCTTCTGCCCTCCCGACAGGGTCACTCCCCGCTCCCCCACCACGGTGCTGTACCCCTGGGGGAACTCTGCCACCTCCTCCGCCAGCTGCGCCACCTCTGCCGCCGCCAGAATGCGCCGTCCGTCGGCGGACTCCAGGCCGAAGCCCAGGTTCTCCTCGATGGTCTCGGAGAAGAGGAAGGGCTCCTGGGGCACGAAACCAATGGCCCGTCGCAGGAGGGCCAGCGGCAGGCGCCGGCTGTCCACCCCGTCGATCAGAACCCGGCCTTCGGTGGGATCGAAGAGGCGGGCGATCAGGCTCACCAGGGTGCTCTTCCCGCTGCCCGTCGGCCCCACCACCGCTACCGTGCTTCCCGCGGGGATGCGCAGGGTGATGCCGTGTAGCACCGGCTTCCCGTCGTAAGCGAAGGAGACGTCGCGGAACTCGATCTCCCCGCGGATGGTCCGCAGCGGATGCGGGTCGGGGTGGTCGGCGATGGCGGGGCGCACGTTGAGGATCTCGTCCAGCCGGCCCATGGAGGCCACCCCCTGCTGGATCAGGTTGGTGACCCACCCCAGGGCGATCATCGGCCAGGCCAGCTGCCCCAGGTAGGCGTAGAACTGCACCAGGGTGCCCACCGTGATCCGGCCCTGCACCACGGCCAGCCCGCCCTGCCAGAGGAGGACTGCCGCGGCTACCCCCAGGATCAGGGTCATCGACGGCCACAGCGCGCCCTGCACCACCATCAGCCGCAGGTTCCGCCGGATGAACTCCCGAGCCAGCCGGGCAAAATCGGCGATCTCATAGGGCTCCTGGGCGAAGGCCTTGACCACGCGGATGCCAGAGAAGTTCTCCTGGGCCCGGGCCGAAAGGGTGCTGAACTGCTCCTGCACCTGCTGGAAGCGGTGGTGAATCTGCCGCCCCAGGAGGAAGAAGGTCACGGCGATGAGCGGCATGATGGCGCCCACCCACAGCGCCAGGTGGAGGTCCAGCCGGACCATCCAGCCGCCGACCAATAGCAGCATCACCGGTGTGTTTGCGGCGTACATGATGCCCGGCCCGGCCAGCCGCTGGACCGCGTGCAGGTCATTGATGGCGCGGGCCATCAGGTCACCGGTGCGGGTGTGCTGGAAGAAGCCCAGGTGCAGGCGCTGCAGGTGGGCAAAGTAGGCGTTGCGCAACTCGTACTCGATCCGGCGGGAGGCGCCGATGATGCTGGTTCGCCAGAAGAAGCGGATGGCCGCCGCCAGCAGCGCCAGGCCCACATAGGCGGCGGCCAGCCCCAGCAGCTCCGGCAGGGAGATGCCGGCGCGGATGCCGTCCACAGCGCGCCGCAGCACGGCGGGGGCCAGCAGGGCCACTCCGGTCGCCACCACGCCCAGGGCGAACCCCCGGGCGTACTCCCCGCGGTGTCTGACGATGGCGCCGCGCAGACGCGGGCTGATCATGAGCTTGGCGGGCAGCCTCCTCCCGGCCTCACCAGGGTGAGCGGGTGAGCGGCAGGACGAAGGGATTGGTGGCCCGCTCGCGTCCGACCGTGGTGGGCGGACCGTGGCCCGGGTAGAGGGTGGTCTCGTCGGGCAGACGCAGAATACACCTGGCGATCGAGGCCAGCAGCTGCTCCCCATCGCCGCCGGGCAGGTCGGTGCGGCCGATGCTGCCGGCGAAGATCACGTCGCCGACGAAGGCAGCCCCCTCCCCCAGGAGGATCAGGTGTCCCGGGCTGTGCCCGGGTGCATGGAGGACGCGGAAGGTCAGCCCGCCCA
This sequence comes from Armatimonadota bacterium, assembly GCA_031459715.1. Taxonomy (NCBI): domain Bacteria; kingdom Bacillati; phylum Candidatus Sysuimicrobiota; class Candidatus Sysuimicrobiia; order Candidatus Sysuimicrobiales; family Candidatus Humicultoraceae; genus Candidatus Humicultor; species Candidatus Humicultor tengchongensis. The sequence goes on from JAVKIA010000043.1 coordinate 14,949, forward strand.
CGGCGAGTTCATCCCCCTCCTGCAACCAGCGGTCGGCCAGGGGTGGCGGATCCACGTAGAAGCCGAAGATCTGGGCCCGCAACGCGGATCCCTCCAGCGTCTCCCGCTCCTCCCCAAGAGCGAGGAAAGGTACGCCTGTGGCCTCCCGGATGGCGCGGACCCCGCCCACGTGGTCGAAGTGGCCGTGCGTGGCCACGATCGCCTCGGGGGCAAGTTCCAGGTGGCGCAGACGGGCGAGCACGAGCTCCGGCTCATCCCCGGGGTCGATGATCAGCGTCCGGCGGGTCCGGGCGTCCGCGGCCAGGTAACAGTTGGCCTGCAGGGGCCCAAGGGGGAGGACCTCCACCAGCATGCCGCCCAGCCCCTACCACCCGGCCTGCGCCAGCGGGAAGTGGCCCAGGTAGGCCCGCGTCTGCCGCAGGCGTTCTGCCAGGCGGTCGGGCCATCCATCCCCGTCGATGTCCTCCACCGGCATGAACAGGAGAGCATTGGCCCGTCCCAGGCGGACGCCGAACTCCACGCCGGGGTAGGGAGCATCCACCCAGCGGACCGATGGAAGGTCCAGGGTCACCTCGGGGGCGACGGAGGCCAGCACAGAACGCAGACGGCGGCGGGCCTCCTGGGTGGAGAGGGCCATCAGGGCCTTAGCGCAGGGCGGCGACAGCGTACTCGTTGAGCGCCGCGCGGCAGGCCTCCTCCGGCGTCGACCCGGTGGCCAGGACGTCCACGACCTGGTTGCCGCGCACCAGGAGCACGGCGAAGACCGGCCTGCCGTCCTTGAGGCGCAGCCCGAGCGCCACGGTATCCCCTGACGCTCTCGTCTTCTGCAGGTCGACCAGCAGTCGCGCCAGCTCCGACATTGCACCACTATTATACCCCGGCAGCGGGCAGATGGACCGCGGCCGCAGCCAGGGAGCCGGGCCGCGCGTCGGCCATTAGCGCTGCTGCAACCGGCTGATGAAGCTCTCGATGGGGATCGCGGTCAGCGTGATGATGCGCACGCTGCCCCGCGCACCCAGCTCCACCGACACCCGGGCGATGGTATCGCTGTCGGGCGCTTCCACGATGTTGACGAAATCGTAAGGCCCAAGCACCGCGTACTGCTGCTGCACCTTCACCCCCATAGCCTCAATCTCCCGGTTCACCTCCCTGATCCGGGCGGGGTTCTTCAGCAGCGTCTCCGCGCCGCTCTCGGTCAACGTGCTGAGCATGATGTAGGTGGGCACGCGCTTCACCTCCGTCTCAAGTAGGTGCCCTTTCACTAGGGGTTTCCGCCGCAGTATCCAGGCCTCGGTAGCCGTCAACATGTTCCCTACGGCGTCGTGCGGATCCTTTCGCGCCGTTCTGCAGACAAGGGATACCGTCACCTCCGCCAGCCAAGCCAGGAGGCCTGCAAACGCAAGCTGGGTGCGCGGGCGACAAGCCCTTTCCCTTCGCCCCCGGTCCCGGCCTCCTACGCGGCTACCCGGTCTTCAGAAGTCCAGGGATCCTCTTAAGCAAAGCTGAAGAAAGAAACTGCCGAAGGCAGGAACTTCAGTCCCCCTGTCGAAGCGGGACCGATTAGGGGCCTGGCCGGGTGGGTCCTCCCCTCCCCAGCGGGTGCACCGGGGGTCTAAAAACCCGACCTTCTGTCGATAACAAAGGTGCAGACCACACGGGGAGGCTGATGATGCGGAGGATCCTTGCCGCGCTTCTCCTGGCGCTGACCCTGGGGGTGTTCGTCTCGGCCGGCACGAGCCCGGCATTTGCCGGCAGGGGGGACGTCGACTCCTTCGGGGCGATCAGGAACTAGCGCCGGCGTACTTGGCACGAGAGTTCTGCCCCGGCCCGGTTCAGAGCGCCCGCGGGGGTGAGGCGTGACGCTTGGAGCCAGGATCCGGGAGCTGCGGCGCGCCAGAGGGCTAACGCAACGGGCCCTAGCCGGGGACGACCTGTCGGAGAGCTTCATCAGCATGCTGGAGCACGACAAGGTCCGCCCCTCCATGGGATCGCTGCGCCTGCTGGCCGACCGCCTCGGGGTCCCCCTTTCCACGCTCATTGACGACCGGCCTCGCCCTGACGAGACCGACGCTCTGCTGCGCCACGGCGATGTCCTGCTCCGGCAGCACCGCTTCACCCCCGCCATGGAGCACTATCAGGCGGCCCAGGCGCTGGCCGAACGGCTGGGCGACCCCCAGCGCCTCGCGGAGGCCCACCTGGGCATGGGACAGGCACTACTCGGAGTCAGGCAGTTCGACCTGGCCGAGCACCACCTGGAGCAGGCCGGGCACCACGCCCACACCGTGGGGGACCTGCGCCTGCAGGCCCTGGTAGCCCAGGCCCGTGGCCTGCTGGCCATCCGGCAGCGCCGTTTCACCGCAGCCCGTCTACACCTGGCAGAGGCCCTCGCCCTGATCCGACAGATCTCGCCCCCGGATCGGCGCCTGGAGGCGGTCATCCTCACCAACCTGGGCCGCGTGTACGTCAACCTGAGCCTGCCGCTCCAGGCTCTTGAGTGCTTCCAGGCGGCCAGACCGCTGCTGGAAGCGGCTTCCGATCCTATGGGCCTGGCCACGCTGCAGATCAACAGCGGGATGGCCTACGCCCAGCAGCGCGCCTTCGACGAGGCGGCGCGGGAGTTCAGGCAGGCGGCGGAGTTCCTCCTCGTGCAGGAGAACCTGCAGCTGCTGGGCGCGGTGAAGCGTAACCTGGCCATGCTCCTGCTGGACCGGGGGGACGCGGCTGGGGCGGAGCCGCTCCTGCGCCAGAGCCTGGCCATCGCCCGGCAGCTGGCCGACGATGCCGGGCAGGCGCACACGCTGACCGAGCTCGCCCGCGCCGCTCTGGTGCAGAACAGGGTGGCTGAGGCGGAGGACCTGGCCAGGGAGGCCAGGCGGCTGGCCGCACAGGTT
>JAVKIA010000044.1 GCA_031459715.1 Armatimonadota bacterium
CGTTCCTTCCCCCCGGCGGCCCGGGCGTCCGGGTGGACACCCACGCCTTCGCCGGCTACACCATCCCCCCGTACTACGACTCCCTGGTGGCCAAGGTGACGGCCTGGGGACAGACCCGGGAGGAGGCCATCGCCCGCATGCGCCGCGCCCTGGCCGAGTTTGAGATCGGCGGGGTGCCCACCACCATTCCCTTCCACCTGCGGGTGCTGGATAACGCCTTCTTCCACCGGGGCGAGGTCTACACCAACTTCGTGCAGCGGCGTATCGACCTGGCCACGCTCTAACGTACTTCGCGGCGTGGACCTCCCCGAGAGGACCTTGAGGGCCCAGGCGAGCTGTCCGCGGCCCGTGGCCCGGCCGGTTCACTCCCTCGCCCGTCGGTAGACCACCGCCGCGGCGCCGATGACACCCACGTCGTCGCCCAGGGCCGCAGGGACGATCCGAACCGCCGCGGCCGGGCGCTGGAAGGCGCGCTCCCGGACCACCCGGCGCACCGGCTCCAGCAGCAGGTCGCCCGCCTTGCTCACCCCGCCGCCGAAGACCACCATGGCCGGGTTGAGCACATTCACCAGCGAGGCCACCGCCAGGCCGATGTAGGAGCCGGCACGCGCGTAGACCTCCCGCGCCACCTCGTCCCCCCGGCCAGCGGCCTCCGCCACGGCCTCCGCGGTCAGGGCCTGCGGGGCGAGGGCGCGCAACCGGGTCTCCCGCCCCGTCCGCACCGCTTCCTGCGCCATACGGGCGATGGCCCCGCCCGAGGCCACCGCCTCCAGGTGCCCGCGGCGGCCGCAGCCGCACAGCGGCCCCTCCGGTTCCACCGTCATGTGCCCCACCTCTCCGGCCGTGCCGGAGACGCCATGGTAGAGCTCCCCGTTGAGGATGAGGCCTCCGCCGATGCCGGTGCTGACGGTGATGTAGATCAGGTCGCGCACACCCACCCCCACGCCCACCCAGGCCTCGGCCAGGGCGGCGGCGTTGGCATCGTTCTCCACCCACGTGGGGATGCCGGCGGCCTCCCGCAGCATGGCCGCCAGAGGCACATCTCGCCAGCCCGCCAGGTTCGGCGGCTCGAAGACCACGCCGCTTTGGGGATCCAGAGGCCCGGGAGCGCCCACGCCCAGGCCCAGCACCTCCTCCCGCCGCCGCCCGGCCTGCTGCAGCAGCGCCCACAGCTCCCGCACCAGGGTCCGGACGAAGTCCTGTGGCCCGCGCTGCGGTGTATCCATACGGCGGCGCACCTGCACGCCCCCGTGTGGATCCACCAGGGCCAGCAGGGTCTTGGTCCCGCCCACGTCGATCCCCACCACCGCCTGCCCGGCCATCCCCTACCTCCTGCGGCGCCCCCCAAAGCGCTGTCCCCAAGAGGAGCCAGGGAAGATTATTCGAAGTCTATGCTGAGGATCCCCACGGAGGTGTGCCCATGCCGGGTCTAATCGGGCTGCTCTTCTGGCCGATCGTCGTCGCCATCGTGGCGTTCATCATCATCCCCATGGCGGTCAAAGTGGTGCGGGAGTACCAGCGCCTGGTCGTCTTCCGCTTCGGCCGCTCCATCGGCCGTAAGGGGCCGGGGCTGGTCTTCCTCATCCCCCTGGTGGACCGCCCGGTTTGGGTGGACCTGCGGGAGGCCTTCCTGGAGATACCCAGCCAGACGTGTATCACCAAGGACAACGCCCCCATCAACATCGACTTCCTCATTTACTGGAAGGTGTTCGACCCGGAGATGTCGGTCATCCAGGTGCAGGACTTCGCCGGGGCGGCCCGCGGCATCGCCACCACCACGCTGCGCGCCGTCATCGGCGACATCGTCCTGGACGACGTCCTGGCCCAGCGCGAGCAGATCAACCAGGTGCTGCGGGCCAAGCTGGACGAGGTCACCGAGCGCTGGGGGGTGAAGGTGACCACGGTGGAGATCCGGGAGATCCTGCCGCCGCGGGAGGTGCAGGAGGCCATGACCCGGCAGATGTCCGCCGAGCGCACCCGCCGCGCGGTAGTGACTGAGGCCGACGGGAAGCGCGAGGCGGCCATCAAGGTGGCCGAGGGTGAGAAGCAGGCGGCGATCCTGCGCGCCGAGGGCGACCGGCAGGCGGCGATCCTGCGCGCCGAGGGCTTCGCCCTGGCCCTGGAGACCATTTTCGGCGCGGCCCAGAAGGTGGACAGCAAGACCATGGCCCTGCAGTACCTGGAGACGCTGAAGGCGCTGGGAGCCAGCCCGGCCACGAAGTTCGTCTTCCCCCTGGAGTTCACCCGTCTCCTGGGGCCGCTGGGCGATATGGCCGGACGCGCGTTTGGGGGCAGGGAGCCAGACAGCGGCCCGTAGGCAGCGGCAAACCCGCCTCCACCGTGAGGTCGCGGGCCGGTGGCCGGGCGGCCAGGATCCCGGAGTAGACCAGGTTGTAGACGATGGCCACAAAACCACCATGCCCATCCCGTAGCGGATGCTGTTGGAGACCAGGACAACGAAGTAGACCACGTAGAAGACTCTCTCCGCCCCATCGGTGAAGTACACCAGCAGTGAGATCAGGATCAGGTCAAAGCCGGTACGGGCCAGGCTCTCTTTGGCGGACTGGCTCCCTTCCCCGATGAGCCTCCGCTGGGGATATTATCGTTACGGTAATAGCGAAAAAACCGCTGTTACAGCCGCTCGGGAAAATGAGGGAGTGTTATCATGGGGGCGGCGATGGCGACCGAAGCTCTGGAAATCTGGATGGCCCGGCTTGAGGGTGGGTACGAGCAACTGGGGAAAAGGCTGGACGACCTTCGGGTGGAGGTGGTGGCTCTGCGGACCGAAGTGGCGGGGATCCGCGGGGAATCCCGTGCCGAGGCGGCCACGCTGCGAACTGAGGTGCGGGCAGAGATTGGAGAATTGCGCCAGGACATCCGGCGGGTTAACGGTCGGCTGGACTGGCTGGTTGCGGGAGTCTTCCTGGCTATCCTGACCCCAGTGCTCGTCCGCCTCTTCTTCCCTTAGCTTCGGACGGAATCCCTAGATAATGGCCTGTGCCGTGTCCGGGTCGAAGAGGTGGAGCTTGCGCATGTTGAAAACCACCTCCACCGGCAGACCCATCCGTGCCTCGCTCTTGGCGTCCACCCGTGCCACCACGGACTGGTCCCCGGTGGTCAGGTAGAGGATGATGTCGGAGCCGATGGGCTCGTGCACGTCCACCGTCGCCCGCACCGTCCACTCCTGCGGCGCGTCCCGCCACAGTGCCCGGTCCTGGATGTCCTCCGGGCGGATGCCGAAGATGACCTCCCGCCCGGAGTACGGCCGGGCGACAGGCACCAGGTCCTCGGGAATGGGGAGGCGGAAGGGGCCGGCATCCACCTCCATGCGACCGTTGCGCTCCACCAGCCGGCTGCGCAGGAAGTTCATGGCCGGACTGCCGATGAAGCCGGCGACGAAGAGGTTGGCCGGCTTCTCGTAGAGATTGAGCGGGGTGTCCACCTGCTGGATGACCCCGTCGTGCATGACCACGATGCGGTCGCCCATGGTCATGGCTTCTACCTGGTCGTGGGTGACGTAGATGGTGGTGGTTTGCAGGCGCGCGTGCAGCTTCTTGATCTCGGCGCGGGTCTCCACGCGCAGCTTGGCGTCCAGGTTGGACAGCGGCTCGTCCATGAGAAAGACCAGGGGCTCGCGGACGATGGCCCGCCCCAGGGCCACGCGCTGCCGCTGGCCACCCGAGAGCTGCTTGGGCTTGCGGTTGAGCAACCCCTCGATTCCCAGCATGGCCGCGGCCTCGCGTACACGCCGGTCGATCTCCGCCCGGGGGTACTTGCGCAGACGCAGGCCGAAGGCCATGTTGTCGTAGACAGACATGTGTGGGTAGAGAGCGTAGTTCTGAAAGACCATGGCGATGTCCCGGTCTTTCGGCGGCACGTCGTTCACCAGGCGGTCCGCGATGTAAATATTGCCAGCGGTGGCCTCCTCCAGGCCGGCGATCAGGCGAAGACAGGTGGTCTTGCCGCACCCCGAGGGTCCCACCAGCACGGTGAACTGCTTGTCGGGGATATCCAGGGTCATGTCGTTCACCGCGACTACGGCGCCGAACTTCTTGGTCAGGTGCTCCAGCTGAACCTTGGCCACGCCGCCTCCCACCTTATCCGTCTTGATCCAGGGCTTGCTCCACCCCCCTCCTATTAAAGCACGGGAGCGCCTCAGCCGCGCAACCGCCGTTTGATCGCATCAATGGGCGGGACGGGGGTGGGATCGACCCCTCGCAGCAGGGCCAGGTAGACGCTGACGAAGTCGCCGAACAACACCAGCGACAGCAGGCGGGCCAGGCGCCCCCTTCCCCGGGCGGTGACCTCGCTCACCGAGGCGGCGTTACGGAAGGACACCTCCCGGGTGGCCGCGATGCGGCGGGTCACCTCCGGTTCCTCCTCCGGCTCCCGCAGCAGGACCACGGCCACCCGCCCGGCCAGGGTCTGGTCCTCCCAGCCCACCGTCTCGTTGTGGTTTAGCTCGGAGAAGGTGTGCCACAGGGCCAGGACCTTCCCGTTTTCGCCGAGCTGGCTCTTCCACCGGTAGGCGACGGCGCCCAGGTCGGAGGTCGCGGCGTAGACCGCCGGCAGGTGACCGACCAGCCGCTGCGCCAGCTGTTTGGCCGGGTTGCGGTCGGTGGGAACATCCCGGCCCAGTTCTCCCGCAAGCTCCTCCAGGACGGCATGCGCCTCCGCCCACTCCCCGGGCAAGTCCGCCCGGGGGAGGAGGTAGCGCAGCGCGCCCACCATGGGCAGGAAGAGGTACGGCAGTGCTGCCCGAGGCGGGATGCCCCGTGGCACCGGGACCACCGCATCACCGTGCGCTGCGGCTAAACCCTCCAGGGTGCCGCCACTGGTGATGACGATGGCGGGAGCCCCGGCCTGCCTGGCCGCGGTGTAGGCGCTGATGGTCTCCTCGGTGTCGCCAGAGTAGGAGCAGGCGAAGACCAGCGTCTGCGGCCCGACGAATCCGGGCACACGGCTGTCCTTGACCACCACTACCGGCAGAGGGAAAGCCGGCCGCAGCAGGGCCGCCAGGAGGTCACCGCCGACCCCGGAACCACCCATCCCCAGGATCACGACGGTGGTGTGCGGGCCTGGCGGCAGCTGCAGCCGCAGGCCCGCCTCCCAGGCTTCGGTCCCCATGGCGGGGAACCGGGCCACGAGGTCGATCATCCCCTGGGGATCAAGGCGGCGGTAGATCTGCGGATCGTCGAGAGGGTGCACGAAAGGTATTATAAGGCCATGCTGAGCGGGAAGAACCTCCGCCGCCTCCTGGAGGTGCGTGAGCGCATCCGCCGCCAGGTCGCGGCGCTGCCGCTGCGCCAGCAACGGGAGCTGCTGCGCGTCATCGAGTCCGCGCGGCGGGAACGGCTGCCCGGTCCGCGGGACCCCGTGCGGGAGCTGGCGGCGGGGGAGGTACTGCGGCAGATCAAGTGGCTGGTGGGGACCCTTTCCCTGGAGGAGGCAGAGGCGGCCGTCCGCGCGCTGGACCGCTTCCAGCGGGAGCCGCGGTGGCGCGCGGCCAGGCGCTGACCCGACCGTGAGGCTCCTGGTGACCGGGGGAGCCGGCTTCATCGGGTCGCATGTGGTGGACGCCTACGTGGCGGCGGGCCACGACGTGGTGGTGGTAGACACCCTGCGCACGGGGAGGGCGGATTACGTCCACCCCCGGGCGAGGCTCTACCAGGTGGATGTCGCCTCCCCGGAACTGGCGGACGTCTTCGCCCGGGAGCGTCCGGAGGTCGTCAACCACCATGCCGCCCTGGCTTCGGTCAGCCTCTCCGTGCGGCAACCCCTGGAGGACGCACGGGTCAACGTGCTGGGGACGCTCAACGTGCTGGACCAGGCGGCGCGATCCGGCGTGCGCAGGGTCATCTACGCCTCCACCGGCGGGGCGCTTTACGGCGAGCCGGAGACCATCCCCGTACGCGAGGACCACCCCGTGCGACCGCTCAGTCCCTATGGGGCCTCCAAGTACGCGGGAGAGGTCTACGTGCGCCTCTACCACCGGCTGCACGGCCTGCCCTACTTCATCCTCCGCTATTCCAACGTCTTCGGGCCGCGCCAGGACCCGCTGGGCGAAGCTGGTGTGGTGGCCATCTTCGCGGCGGCCATGCTGCGGGGCCAGACCCCGGTCATCTTCGGCGACGGCACGCAGACCCGAGACTTCGTCTACGTAGAGGACGTGGTGCGGGCCAACCTTCTGGCCACTACTTCTCAAGACTGCGGCGTGGTGCACATCGCCACGGGGGTGGAGACGACGGTCAAGGACGTCCACCGGCTGCTGGCGGCGGCAATCGGCTATTGGGCGGCGCCGCAGCACGGACCGCCCCGGGAAGGCGACGTCTACCGGATCGCCCTTGACGTCACCCTGGCGGGACGCACCCTGGGATGGCGACCGCAGGTTGTCCTGGAGGAGGGACTGCGCCGCACGGTGGAGTGGTTCAGGAGCCGGGGGCTGCAGGAGTGACCCAGGAGGCCATGCTGCGCAGCCTGGCCGCGCTCTACGGCGTCCAGACCGTCTACTTCGACGTGTACGGCCGGCGGCAGCGCGCTTCGGTGGAGAGCCTGCTGGCGGTGCTCCGCGCGCTGGGCGCACCGCTTGAGGGTCTGCGTGACGTCCCGGAGGCCCTGCGGGCGGTACGGGAGGCGCACCGGCAGGCAGGGTGCGAGCCGGTCGCGGTGGCCTGGGACGGCCGGCTACGGGGCGTGGAACTGAGGCTCCCGGCGGTCGACTCCCCTCCTCTTGACTGCCGTCTGCACCTTGAGGACGGCAAAACCATCACCTGGCGCACTTCTGCGGGCCGGCTCCGCCCCCGGGGCGAGGCGCAGATCGGGGAAAGACGCTACCTCCTCTTCCGCCTCCCAATGCCGGGCCGCCTGCCGCCGGGATACCACCAGCTGGTGGTCCGCGCCGGAAGGCGCAGATGGGAAACGATGCTCATCTGTGCGCCCCGCCAGGCGTACCTCCCTGCCCCGGAGGGGCCGGCGGCCCACACCTGGGGTGTCTTCCTCCCGCTATACGCTCTTCGCAGTCGCCGGTCGTGGGGCACCGGGGACTTCACCGACCTTGAGGCGCTGCTGGATTGGGTGGGTGGCCTGGGCGGGGGCGTGGTGGCCACGCTGCCTTTGCTGGCGGCGTTCCTGGACGAACCCTGCGAGCCCAGCCCCTACGTTCCGGCGAGCCGCCTCTTCTGGAATGAGCTCTACCTGGACCCTGCCCGCAGCCCCGACCTGCCCGGCTGCCCGGAGGCGCAGGAGCTCCTGGGGTCGGCGGCGCACCGCAGGGAGCTGGCCCGCCTGCGGAAGGCGCCGCTGGTGGACTACCGCGCCGCCATGCGGGTGAAGCGGCCGGTGCTGGAGGCGCTGACCCGATCCGTCTTCCGGGAGCCTTCGGCCCGGCGGGAGGCCCTCCTAGCCTTCGCCAGCGCCCGCCCCCATCTGGAGGACTATGCCCGGTTCCGGGCGGTGGGTGAACGGCTGCGCCGCCCCTGGCCGGCCTGGCCACCCCGCCCGCGCGAGGGGAACATTCAGCAGGGAGACTATGACGAGGACGCGCGGCGCTACCACCTCTATGTGCAGTGGCTGGCTCACGAGCAGCTCTCGGCCCTGGCCGGGCAGGCCCGCCAGCGCGGGTCCGGCCTGTACCTGGACCTGCCCCTGGGCGTACACCCGGACGGCTACGACGTCTGGCGAGAGCGGGAGGTCTTCGCCCGGGGCGTCTCCGGGGGCGCGCCGCCCGACGCCTTCTTCACCAGGGGGCAGGACTGGGGCTTCCCGCCCCTCCACCCCCAGCGACTGCGGGCGCAGCGTTACAGGTACTTCATCCAGGTGATCCGCCACCACCTGGAGCACGCCGGCGTCCTGCGGCTGGACCACATCATGGCCCTGCACCGCCTATTCTGGGTGCCCCAGGGCATGGAGGCGCGCCAGGGTGTCTACGTCACTTACCCGGCAGAGGAGCTCTATGCCATTTTGACCCTGGAGTCACACCGCCACAGGGCCGTCATCGTGGGGGAGGACCTGGGGACCGTTCCCCCGCAGGTGCGCCGGGCGATGCACCGTCACGGACTGGTGCGGATGTACGTCGTCCAGTACGAGGCCCGGCCAGATGCGGCGCGGCCTCTGGGTAAGGTCACGGAGGACTTCCTGGCGGAGCTGAACACGCACGACATGCCGCCCTTCGCCGCATTCTGGCAGGGGCTGGACATCCGGGAGAGGCAGGCTCTCGGCCTGCTGGATGCCGCCGCCGCCCGGGTGGAGCGACGGGAGCGGCAGCGACTGCGCCAGGCGATTGTGACATTCCTCCGCGCCAGGCGGTGGCTGGAGGCAAGGAGTGCGGGAGCGGCAGGTGTGCTCCGGGCCCTCCTGGCCTACCTGGCAGCGGGCCCGGCCCGCATAGTCGTGCTGAACCTGGAGGACCTCTGGCTGGAACGGCGGCCGCAGAACGTCCCCGGGACCGGGTCGGAACGGCCCAACTGGCGACGGAAAGCCCGGTACTACTTCGAGGAGTTCCGCCGCCTGCGGCAGGTGACCTCTGCCCTCCGCCTGGTGCACCGCCTGCGGCGGGCGCATCGGGACCGAGGTGGCATGGCGTGAGGGCGGAGAGAATGAAGCGAGCGGAGGTCACCCTCCTGTCGGCGGACGACCTCCATTACTTCAACGAAGGGACACACGACCGCCTCTACGAGAAGCTGGGTGCCCACCCCCTGGACATCGACGGGGTGGCGGGGACCTACTTTGCCGTCTGGGCGCCCAATGCCCGCTGGGTGTCAGTGATCGGGGACTTCAATCGCTGGGACCCCGCGGCCCACCCCCTCCGGCCGCGGGAACAGTCGGGCATCTGGGAGGGGTTCCTCCCGGGGGTGAGAGCGGGGACCCGCTACAAGTACCACATCGTCTCACGTCATGGCGACTACCGGGTGGATAAGGCCGACCCCCTGGCCTTCGCCGCAGAGCCGCCGCCCCGCACCGCCTCGCTGGTCTGGGACCCGGTCTATGCATGGGGCGACACAGAGTGGATGGCGCAGCGGGCTCAACGCAACAGCCTCTCCGCCCCCATGGCCATCTACGAAGTGCACCTGGGCTCCTGGATGCGCGACCCGCAGGAGGGCCATCGCTGGCTCACCTACCGGGAGCTGGCCCCCCGTCTGGCGGAGTATGTCCAGCGGATGGGGTTCACCCACGTGGAGTTCCTGCCGGTGATGGAGCACCCCTTCTACGGCTCTTGGGGCTACCAGGTCACCGGTTACTTCGCGCCGACCGCCCGCTACGGCACGCCCCAGGACCTCATGTTCCTGATCGACTTCCTCCACCAGGAGGGAATCGGGGTGATCCTGGACTGGGTCCCCTCCCACTTTCCCACCGACGAGCACGGCCTGGGGTTCTTCGACGGGACGCACCTCTACGAGCACGCCGACCCCAGGCGGGGCCTCCACCCTGACTGGAACAGCTACATCTTCAACTACGACCGGCACGAGGTGCGCAGCTTCCTCCTGTCCAGCGCCCGCTTCTGGCTGGATCGCTACCACGCCGACGGCCTGCGCGTGGACGCGGTGGCTTCCATGCTCTACCTGGACTACTCCCGCAAGGAGGGGGAGTGGATCCCCAATATCTACGGCGGAAGGGAGAACCTGGAGGCCATCGCCTTCCTCCGCCGCCTGAACGAGGTGGTCTACGGGCAGATCCCGGGGGTGCAGACCATCGCCGAGGAGTCCACGGCCTGGCCCATGGTCTCCCGCCCCACCTACCTGGGCGGGCTGGGGTTCGGCATGAAGTGGGACATGGGCTGGATGCACGACACCCTGGAATACATGCGCCGCGATCCCATTCACCGCAAGTACCACCACAACCAGCTCACCTTCCGCATGCTGTACGCCTTCAGCGAGAACTTCGTCCTGCCGCTTTCCCACGACGAGGTGGTGCACGGCAAGGGCTCCCTGTGGGCCAAGATGCCAGGGGACCCCTGGCAGCGGGCCGCCAATCTGCGGCTGCTGTTGGGCTACATGTACGCCCAGCCCGGGAAGAAGCTGCTCTTCATGGGTGGGGAGTTTGGGCAGCAGCGGGAGTGGGCGCACCAGGAGAGCCTGGACTGGCACCTGCTGGCCGACCCGCGACACGCCGGCCTGCAGCGGTGGGTGGAGGACCTGAACAGACTCTACCGGCGCACCCCGGCCCTGCATGAGCTGGACTTCGACCCCTCCGGCTTCGAGTGGGTGGACGCCAGCGACAGCGAGCACAGTGTGCTGAGCTTTCTGCGCCGGGGCTGCTCCGCGGCGGAAGCCATCCTGGTCGTGGCCAACTTCACCCCGGTGCCCCGTCACGGCTACCGGGTGGGAGTCCCCTCCGGGGGCTGGTGGGAGGAGATCCTGAACAGCGACGCCGCCGTCTACGGCGGCAGTGGACTGGGCAACCTGGGCGGGGTACAGGCCGATCCCATCCCCTTTCACGGCCGCCCCTTCTCGCTTGGCCTGACCCTGCCGCCGCTGGCCGTAGTCTTCCTCAGGTCGAAAACGTAAGCCCTCGCCTGCTCGGGTCTGGTTTCGGAGGGGCGCGCGAGCTTCCCTACGGTGCCCCGCGGTCCGCAGATAGAGACCGCCCTCAGCCCACAGGGCTTTTCGGTCGGGTTGCACACATTGGCTAAGATTCTTGTTGGAGGTTCCCTGCGAAGTCGATGCGGATTCCTGCTGAACACGCGTCATAGCCCCGCTGCAAAGGAGCCAGCAACCTCCACCTCTCAAGATCGTACGGTTTTCGCTTTTTGGAGTCCGCGCCAGGAGGGCGATGCAGATGACGGCGACGACAGCCCCCTCCCTGCGAGAGGTGAAGTTCAGACTGGACGGCCGCCGCGTCCCCGGGGCGCGCTGGGTGGCCGTTGTCGGGCCTTTCAACGACTGGGACCCCTCCACACACCGGTTGACGCGCCAGGACGACGGCTGGTGGTCTATCACCCTGACCCTGCCACAGGGCAAGTACCCCTATCTGTTCATCGCCGACGGCTTTCCCTGCAACGACCCTGAAGACGACGGGCGGATACCCTGTGAGTGGGGAGGCTGGTACTCCGTCCGCCTGGTGCGCTAACCACCCTGGCAATTCGCTGACGCCAATTTCGGGGGATCCCGGGCCGGCCTATGCCGGAGTTCCGGGATAGGGTACTCAGCCTGATGGGCTCTCCCGCAGCACCCTGACCTGGCGAGACTGGAGCAGCAGGGAGCTGCCCGGGGACAGCGGTGTCTGCCGGCCGCGAGCTGTATCCAGGGGCAGGACCAGCTCCCAACCTCGCCCCTGAGGGGGCTGCGGGAGGGTGAAGCGCCGGACTCCCTCGGTGTTGAAGATCACCAGCAGGGTGTCGTCGCCAAGCGTCCTGCCCCGGTCATCCACTTCGCGGATCATGCGCCCGTTGAGCAGCATCCCCAGCGCCTGCGGCTGGGAGGTCTTCCAGTCCTGTGCTGTCATCTCCCGTCCCTCCGGGTGTACCCACAGCACATCTCTATCTCCGCCGGGGTGGGGCTGGCCGCTGAGGAAGTGGCGCCGGCGGAAGGTGGGGTGGCTGCGGCGGAAGGCGATGACCCGGCGGACGAACTCCAGGAAGCGTTGCCTCCGCTCGTCCAGGTCCCAGTGGTACCAGCTCAGCTCGTTGTCCTGGCAGTAGGCGTTGTTGTTGCCCTGCTGGGTGCGGGAGAGCTCGTCACCGCCTAGCAACATGGGCACGCCCTGGGAGAGGAGCAGGGTGCTGATCAGGCAGCGTTTCGTCTCTTCCCGGCAGGCCAGCACCCGGGGATCGTCGCTGGGGCCCTCCACGCCGCAGTTGGTGCTGTAGTTCTCCTCAGCACCGTCCCGATTGCCCTCTCTGTTGGCTTCGTTGTGCTTGCGCTCATAGCTGACCAGGTCTTCCAGGGTGAACCCGTCATGAGCGGTGACGAAGTTGACCGACGCGTAAGGGCGTCGGCCGCTGCGAGCATAGAGGTCGCTGCTGCCAGCGACGCGGACGGCGAACTCCCCCAGCGTCCCAGGGTCGCCTCGCCAGAACCGGCGGACGGCGTCCCGGTACCGACCGTTCCACTCAGCCCACAGCCAGGGGAAGTTCCCCACCTGGTAGCCCCCCTCTCCCACGTCCCAGGGCTCGGCGATGAGCTTGACCCTGGCCAGAACCGGGTCCTGCTGGATCACCTTGAAGAACGCCGCCAGCATGTTGACGTCGTAGAATTCCCGCGCCAGGGCCGCGGCCAGATCGAAGCGGAATCCATCCACGTGCATCTGCTCCACCCAGTAGCGCAGGCTGTCGGTGATCAACTGAAGGACATAGGGGTTCCCCGGGTTCAGGGTGTTGCCGGTACCGGTGTAGTCGGCGTAGTAGCGAGGGTCCTCGGCCAGCTTGTAATAGGCGTAGTTGTCAATACCCCGGAAGGAGAGGGTGGGACCCAGGTGATTCCCTTCCCCGGTGTGGTTGTAAACCACGTCGATGAGGACCTCCAGGCCACGGGCATGCAGGGCGCGGACCATCATCTTGAACTCCCGCACGGCGCCGGTCGGCCCCCAGGCAGCATAGGTGGGCTCGGGCGCGAAGTAGGCCAGGGGATTGTACCCCCAGTAGTTGGACAGCCCCTGGTCCACCAGGTGGCGGTCGTTGACAAAGGCCTGGACTGGCATGAGTTCTATGGTGGTAACACCCAGGCACTTCAGGTGATCCAGGATGGGATCGGAAGCCAGGCCGAGGTAAGTTCCGCGCAGCTCCTGGGGGACCTCCGGGTGAAGCTTGCTGATACCCTTGACGTGCGTCTCGTAGATAATGGTCTCCTCCCAGGGGATGCGGGGAGGCCGGTCGTCCCCCCACTCGAAGGCGTCCTCGACCACCGCTCCCAGGGGGGCCCAGGAGGCGCTGTCCTCCTCGCTGGCCACCAGGTCTGCCCGGGGGTCGCCCAGGCGGTAGCCAAAGAGGCTGTCGTGCCAGCGCAGGGGCCGGCCGACGGCCTTGGCGTAGGGGTCCAGGAGGAGCTTGCGGGGGTTGAAGCGGTGTCCGGCCTGAGGCCAGTAGGGACCCCAAACCCGGTAGCCGTAGAGCTGACCCGGACGCAGGTGGGGAAGATAGCCGTGCCAGACCGGACCCGTCCGCTCGGGAAGGGGTAGCGCACGACCCTGAGGGTCGTCGGGGTGGTCGAACAGGACCAGCTCCACCCGCTCGCCGTGCTCGCTGTAGAGGGCGAAGTTGACACCCAGGCCGTCCCAGGTGGCGCCCAGCGGGTACGGCCGTCCGGGCCACACTTCCGTCATCGTGGGTATTCTAGTATAGGGACGCTGTAAGCGCACCTGCGGACGGTGTTCAGACACTCCTGGTGGCGGAGTTGGACACGGATCCGACCCGAGGATTCCTTTCCAGGGGTCAGGCGGCTCGGGTAAGGGCTAATGGACGATTCGCTCTGGTACAAAGACGCCATCATCTACCAGGTGCACGTGAAGGCCTTCTACGACAGCAACGGAGACGGCCGGGGGGATTTCCGCGGCCTCCGGGAGAAGCTGGACTACCTGCAGGACTTGGGCGTGACCTGTCTGTGGCTTCTACCCTTCTACCCTTCTCCCTTGAAGGACGACGGCTACGACATCGCCGACTACCGGGGTATCCACCCCGACTACGGAACGCTTGAGGACTTCCAGGCCTTCCTGGAGTCAGCGCACTCGCGGGGGATGCGGGTGGTCACCGAGCTGGTGCTCAACCACACCTCCGACCAGCACTCCTGGTTCCAGGAGGCGAGGCGCAATCCCGCGTCGCCCTACCGCGACTACTATGTCTGGAGCGACACCGACCAGCGCTATACCCAGGCGCGGGTCATCTTTCTGGACACGGAACGCTCCAACTGGACCTGGGATCCGGTGGTCAAAGCCTACTACTGGCATCGCTTCTTCAGCCACCAGCCCGACCTGAACTACGACAACCCGCGGGTGCAGGAGGAGATCCTGGAGGTCATCGCCTTCTGGCTGGACCGGGGCGTGGACGGCCTGCGCTGCGACGCCGTCCCCTACCTCTACGAGCGGGAGGGGACGAACTGCGAGAACCTACCGGAGACCCACGCCTTCCTGAAGCGCCTGCGCCGCTTCGTCGACCAGCGCTATGAGGGGACGCGCATGCTGCTGGCGGAAGCCAACCAGTGGCCGGAGGATGTGGTGGCCTACTTCGGTGAGGGCGACGAGTTCCACATGGCCTTCCACTTCCCTCTGATGCCGCGCATGTTCATGGCCATCCGCCAGGAGGACCGTCAGCCCATCGCGGAGATCCTGCGGCGCACGCCGCCCATCCCGCCCGCCTGCCAGTGGGCCCTCTTCCTGCGCAACCACGACGAGCTGACCCTGGAGATGGTTACCGACGAGGAGCGGGACTACATGTACCACGAGTACGCGCGGGACCCGCAGATGCGACTGAACCTGGGCATCCGCCGACGCCTGGCTCCCCTGCTGGAGGGCAGTCGCCGCCGCATGGAGCTGATGAACAGCCTGCTGTTCTCCCTGCCCGGCACGCCCATCATCTACTACGGCGACGAGATCGGGATGGGCGACAACATCTACCTGGGCGACCGCAACGGCGTGCGCACTCCCATGCAGTGGTCCGCCGACCGCAACGCCGGCTTCTCCCGGGCCGACCCGGAGCGGCTCTACCTCCCGCCCATCGAGAACCCCCAGTATCACTATGCCGCGGTGAACGTGGACGCCCAGCAGCGCAGCCCCGCCTCCCTGCTCAACTGGATGAAGCGGCTCATCGCCATCCGCAAGCGCTTCCCCCTGTTCGGCCGGGGAGCGCTGGAGATCCTGGAGCCGGCGAACCGGCGCATCTTCGCCTACCTGCGCAGCGACGCCAGTGAGACCATCCTCTGCGTGGCCAACCTCTCCCGGTTCGTTCAGCCCTGCGAGCTGGACCTGCGCCGCTACCGCGGCCACGTGCCGGTGGAGCTCTTCGGGCAAACCCCTTTCCCGCCCATTGGCGACCTGCCCTACTTCCTGACTCTGGGGCCGCACAGCTTCTACTGGTTCCGCCTGGTGCGGGCAGACCGCCCCTAGCAGAGTGTCGTAAGATACTTCGCCCAGACCGTCCGGTTCCGGAGGGGTGTGCACGGCTCAGCCATGAGCGGGAGCTCCCTCATCCGCGCGCAGCACCACCCTCCCGCCTTATGGATGGCGCGGCCGCTGCGGCAGGAGGTCCCGGAGCGACTCCCGAAACAGGAACGCCAGGTCCATCCGCGCGAGGCCGGTCTGTTCCAGGAAGACAGTGCGCGACTTGTCATCGCGGGAGTACAGCAGCCTCCCGCGCAGGGCCGCGGCCCGAAGCCCAAGGGGCGCGTCGTTCAGGAACACCACTTCCACCGGCAGGCCGACTGCGCTCTCCAGTCGCGCAGCCAGGGCCAGCTGGGCGGAGAGCGGATCCAGTTGATCGTACTGCCCAGGATCGATGAAGACGGCCACGTCGATGTCTTCAAACGGCCCTTTTGCGGTGAACGAGCCAAAGACGTAGGCGAAGAGGACTGCCGCTTCCCGTTCCAGCGCGGCACGCAGACGCTGCACGCACTGCTCGCGCTCCTCCCCGCGAAGCGTGTGCAACGCCCTGACGCCCGGCCTGAGCATCATCCCTGCGCCCCACTTTCCCGGCGCGCGTAGTCGCCCACCGCGGTGAGGAACGCCTCCAGATCGTCAAGCCCCGTCCTCATCAGCCCGTGCAGCCGCCGGTCGTCCACGCGGCCGTAGCCGTGAACCAGCAGGTTGCGCAGCCGCGCCAGCGCGCTCAGCTTCTCTGCCAGCCCGGCATCGAGGATACCGAGCTCCCCCAGCGCAGCAAAGCACCCGGGGTAGCTGTCAGGTGCCCGGCCCAGGCGCGCGCAGAGATGAGTGCAGATGGCCGCTGCGGCCTCCACTACCACGATCAGGCCGTACCGGGCGGCCCGGACCTTCTCGGCATCGGCGGCAAACGCATCCGTTGGCCCGGACGCGTAGGCGCGCAGCCGTTCCATCTCAACGCGGATGTCTGCCGCCCGGCTGCGGATGAGGTCGAGGTTGACCGGGACGGGAGTCACGCCAGAATTATACTCCCTCCTCCAGGCGGACGAGCGCGATGTTCTAAACCCATCCATATGGAGTGACGCTGCTGTAGGCTCGCCACGTAAACGCTCCAATGGCAACAACCAGGAGGACGGTTAGCCACAGCGGGAAGGGAGTCCAAACTTGCACTCCGAGCATTGCAACTGTCAACACGACAAACATGCATGTTGAAGCAATGCGTTTGCGATGTAAACGCAGAGTACCAATCTGTTGGGAGATTTTCCGTGGTACAGGATTGCCACCGGCCTGAACGAACAGAGTGTCAATGCGTGGCTGTAAGCCTGTATGGACGTAAGTCAACAAACCAGCAATGAGCAAGAGGAGGAGGAATTTGAGCCCGAGGATTGGGTTGGTTACGAGGGTATCTAACCCCAATCCCCTCAACAGCACCAGGGCCAGGCCTGTCATCAGAGCGGTTCCCTGGAACACATAACAAGGGATGGTACGGTTCTTAATAACGTTCTCCATGTAGGTGTCTGCTCGGTCACCCAGAGGCGCCCCTAATCGTGCGCGTTGATTGACCGCGACGAGAGCATAGAACGGCCACGCCATTAAGATCGCGGTAGCGATGTGGACGACCTTGAGAATGCTGATAGCGGTTTCCATCATTTACCCTCCTCTCTTTCCCGCCAACCCTGGCAGATCGCC
>JAVKIA010000045.1 GCA_031459715.1 Armatimonadota bacterium
GGCCGGACGCGGTAGGAGACTGTCGCCGAGGCCGCTACACGGCTTTGCGGCGCGGGAATGACCAGGCGCTGCCCGGGCTGGAGCAGGTCCACACCCCGCAGGTCGTTTTGGCGGGCGATGGCCTCGACCGTGGTGCCGTGGGCAGAGGCGATGGCCCAAAGCGTCTCCCCGGGCTGGACGATGTGGGTGAAGGTGCTAGCGGAGGCCGCCCCGGTACCGAGGACGACCAGCAGAGCGGTGCAGACGAGAACGCGCATCGCCACCTCCGAAAAGATGACGGCCTGGCCGGGAAGCACGCGTTCCGGGGCGGAGCGACATCTGCTGGCTCCACGCGCAAACGCTTGCTATTTCCCCTTCTTCCCCCAAATCCCTCCCGGCAAGACGCCTTCCCACACTCAGGCAGCGACGGAGGTCAGAACTGCACCCGTACCGGCTCCCGCGCCGCCTCCTCCATCTCGAAGTACTCCCGCCTGCCGAAGCCCAGGGCGCCGGCCATCAGGTTGGCCGGGACCGACTGGCGCAGGTTCTCGTAGCGCAGCACGGTGTCGTTGTAGAACTGCCGGGCAAAGGCGATCTTGCTCTCCGTCCCCGCCAGCTCCTCCTGCAGGCGCTGGAAGGTCTCCGATGCCCGCAGCTGGGGGTAGTTCTCAGCCACAGCGAACAGGCTGCGCAGCGCCTGGGTGAGCACGTTCTCCGCCTGCGACTGCTCACCCACCGAGCCCGCCGCGATGGCCCGGGCCCGCGCCTCCGTCACCTGCTGGAAGACCTGCCGCTCGTGAGCGGCGTACCCCTTCACAGTCTCCACCAGGTTGGCGATGAGGTCGTAGCGCCGACGCAGCTGCACGTCGATCTGTGACCAGGCGTTGTCGATGCGGTTACGCAGGACGATGAGCCGGTTGTAGGTATAGACGGCGTAGAGCACGAACAAGGCCACAACGGCCAGCAGGACGTAGGTCATCCTCGCCTCCTTGGACAGGCCACGTGGGGAGAGCCTCTCTCCCTTTTCGCCGGGAAGGCCCCATCCCCTGTCCCCCGGAGGGCCTGGAGCAGGACCTGGTGGGGCACATGGTATAATACCTGCCGGGCAGCGCGTGCACTGGAGAGGGGGAACCTGACGTGCTGTTGATGAAGGTGCGAGGGGTGGCCCTGGACCAGCAGATGAACCCGGTCGTCCTGCTGGTGGATCAGCCGGAGACGATGGCCCTGCCCATCTGGATCGGGCAGGCGGAAGCCACGGCCATTGCCATGGAGCTGCAGGGCGTGCGCCCGCCCCGTCCCATGACCCACGACCTCCTCCGTGCCCTGCTCAACGAGCTGCACGTCAGCGTCTCCCGCATCGTGGTCACCGACGTACGCGACAACACCTACTTCGCCGAGATTCACCTGGCGCAGGACGGCGCAGTGCACGTCATCGACTCCCGCCCCAGCGACGCCATCGCCCTGGCCCTGCGCATGGAGGCCCCCATCTACGTGGAGGAGAAGGTGGCCGCCCAGGCCATCCAGCTGAAGAAGCCCTTCGACGACACGGAGATGGAGGAGTGGAAGAAGTTCCTGGAGCGGGTCAAGCCCTCAGACTTCCGCACCACGCACTGAACGGTCCCGGGGCGCTGGCCGCTGGCCTGGGGCTGGATCTTCACCACATGGTCAGGCCGCCGTCGATGACCAGCGTCTGTCCGGTAATGTAGGACGCCCGCGGCGAGGCCAGGAAGGTCACCGCCGCGGCCACCTCTTCCGGCTCGGCGAAGCGGCCGGCCGGAATCACCTCCCGCAGGCGCTCCCGCTGCGCCACCGTCAGGTGGGCCTGCGTCCGCGTCTCCACGTAGCCCGGGGCCACGGCGTTCACCCGGATGTGAGGAGCCAGCTCCACGGCCAGGGACCGGGTCAACATCACCAGCCCCGCCTTGGCCGCCGCGTAGTGTGCCGCCCCGCGGTCCACCAGGCCGCGGATGGAGGCCACGTTGACGATTGACCCGCCGCCGCGGCGACGCATGGCCGGCAGGACCGCGCGTACGCAGCGGACGGCGCCCAGGAGGTTGACCTCCAGCATCTGCCGCCAGTCAGCCTCGCTGAGGTTGGTGAAGGCGGCCCGCTGCACGATGCCCGCGTTGTTCACCAGGACATCCACGCCACCCAGGGCCTCCTCGGCCTGCCGCACCATGGCCGCCACCTGGGCCTCCTCCGCCACATCCACCCGAACCGCCAGGGCGCGGCGCCCCGCGGCACGCAGCGCCGCCGCCGCGGCCTGCGCCTCCGCTTCCGCCGTACGGTAGGTGAGCACCAGGGCACACCCCTCCCGCGCCAGGGCGGCGGCCACGGCCCGGCCGATTCCTCCGGCTGCCCCGGTGACGATGGCCACCTTGCCCACAAACTCCACAGCTCAGGTGGAGGAGAAGCCGCGGCGGTCGTAGGTGTACACCTTCCCGTTGGCCCGCAGGCGCACGGGATTGCGCCACAGGGAGTGCACCGCCTTGAGGAAGAGGGCGATGCGCTTGGGCTCCAGCTTCCGCTCCTCATCCGGGTGCACCAGGGTCAGATCGCGGTGGTCCCCTCCCAGCTCTACCTCCAAGTGGGGCTGCCCCTTGAACTGCTTCTGCTCGATGAGCATCTCCCGCACCCGCTGCACATCGTAGGACTTCTTCCGCTCCCGGGGATCGTAGACGAAGATGTCCAGACGGCGGATCAGGGCCTCGTCCAGCGCCTCCTGAATCAGCATCACGTCCTCGTAATAGGCGCGCACCTCCAGGGTGGCAGCGAACCCGCGGGCGTCCTTGATGGCCTTGTACAGATTGTAGCCGATGGTGTAGGGGGCGGGGCGGCTGGAGAGCTGGACGCAGACGGTCAGCCACTCCCGCGGGTCCAGCAGCTCCCGCAGCAGCTCCGCCTCGATGAAGGTGGCCCAGCCCTCATTGCTGATGTACGTGCGCTGAATCAAGTCAAAGTACTCCGCCTCCTCCCGCACCACCTGGAGGAGGTGCCGCTCGAAGTCCTCCAGGGGGGCCCGCTCCTCCAGAAAGTAGATCAGGCGGCGGCGGCGGGCTTCGGGGTTGCGCTCAAAGGCGTTGACCGTGGTGGCCACCGTGAGCAACGCGTCCAGTAGCTGCTCCACCCGGTCCTGGCCAAAGCGGGCAGCGTAGTGGCGGATGAGGCGAGCGTGTAGCTCCGCCTCATTGAGCATGTTCTTGTTGGACTTGCGGTACCAGTGATTGTTGGCAAAGAAATCCACGTGGCCGAAGACGTGGGCGATGACCAGCACGTTCTGCAGGTAGGTGTTGCTGGCGCGGAGGAAGGCGTGGGAGGGACGGGTGTTCAGCACCAGCTCCAGGATGGTGAAGACCTCCCGGCTCTGCTGCGCCACCAGTTCCTTGTACGCGCCGCCCCAGTACCAGTGGATGAAGCGGTTGGGCAGCCCCATGCTAGCCACCTCCGCCATCTCGTCGGAGTCGGTGATGCGGAAGTAGACCGGCTCGAAAGAGAGGCCCCGCGTCCGGGCCAGCGCCTCGATGCGCTCAATGATGGGGGCGTAGGCGTCCAGCGACCCCATGGCGGCGCTCCTCTCGCGCCAGGACCGTGAGGAAGTCGACCATGGCCGCGCGGATCGTGGCCACGTCCACCAGGTTGGCGAAGGTGGCGTTAGGGACGCGGCGCACCCGCTCCTGCACGTACTCGGAAAACCCGCCGATGCCCCGGCTGCCGGGGTTGACGTGGCCGTAGGCGATTAGGTCGAAGCGCTGCAGTGCCTCCTCGTAGCGGCGCTTGGCCAGGTCGAAGTCGCCGGAGCTGGTCTCCCCGTCGGTGAAGAGGAAGAGGAACTTGTCGTACTCGGTGGCGCCCTCCAGCAGCTCCATGGCCTTCTCGAAGCCGCTGCTGATGTGCGTCCCCCCCGAGGACTCCGCGCAGAAAAACTCGTCGCGCGACTTCTCCGCCGCCACGTCCTGAAAGACCACGTACCGCCGCAGGTTGGTGGGGTAGCGGCGCTCCAGGTAGTACCAGAGGACGAAGATGGTCTTGCGCACCAGGGCCAGGTACTCGCCACGCATGGATCCGGAGATGTCCAGCACGTAGACCTCCAGGGAACGGTGGTTGCGGTAGGTGGTGGGGTCCTCCACGAAGTACCAGCCGTCCTGGCGCAGATCCACGTCGTAGTCCAACACCCCGCGCTCGCGCACGGTGCGCAGCAGGGCGTGCAGCATGGTCTCCTCCAGGTTGAGGTCCGGGCGCAGGCCGATGCGGTCCAGGTCGTCCAGCTCCGGGAGCTCGTCGCTTTCCACCTCGCCACCTCGGCCGGTCACCCGCAGCGGCGGCAGGCGGATCTCCTCCAGGAGGACCTCCTGGGCCAGACGGACGAACTCGTCGAACTCCAGCTCGACGCGCACCTCCCGGCCGTGGTGGTCCCCGCCCAGCAGGCCGCCCAACGCCTGCACCTGTTCCTCGCTGCCCCGTCCCCCCGCCCCTCCCTGGCCCGCACCTGCCATCCCCCCGCCCTGAGCCAGCACCGCCGCCTCCTCCCCGTAGCGCAGCGTGGGCAGGTCCAGGGTGGTGATCTGTGTCTTCACCCGACCGTCCACGATGAGCTCCCGCTGCTGGATCAGCTCGTGCAGGTGCTGCTTCAGGTAGTCCCGCAGCAGCTGATCGTGCTGGTACTGGGCGATGCGTCCCCGGTGGATGCGCAGCCCCATGGCTAGAAGCTCCGCCCGATGATCTTGAAGAGGGAGCGGGCGCAGACGGGACAGTAGCCCCGCTGCTCCACCGCCGTCTGGTAGAGGACGTCCAGCAGCTCCTGGCTCTTCTGGTCCAGCTCCTCGCTCTTCTCGTAGAGGCGTAGCAGGTTCTTGATCTTGTTGAAGACGATCTCGTTGATCACCGGGCGCAGATGGTCGTTCTCCCGGTAGGAGAGGCGGCGCAGCTCCTCCCGCCGCTCCAGCAGCACGTTCTCGAAGGCCAGGCGGCCCTGGCGGCTGATCTGCCGCTTCTGCACCATGATCCCCTCGACCTCGTCCACCAGCTCCTTTTCCGCCTCGCTCAGGGGCGCGCCGCTGACGTGTCGGGCGGCCGCGTCCAGGTAGTTGAGGTAGAGGTTCTGCCCGTAGTCATAGAAGTGGGTGGGGACGATCTCCTCCACGATGGTGTCGATCTTGGAATTGACTAGCTCCGCTTTGGCCTCTTCGAACTGCTTCAGCAGCTCCTTAACGTTGAGGTCCTTGATGGACTGGTGCTGGAAGGTCCGTTCGATGGCCTCCGCCAGCACCTCCAGGTCCAGGCAGGACCCGGCCAGGGTGTAGGCGTAGGAGAAGGCGTCCTCGAAGAAGCGAGGGGAAAGGCCGCGCTGCCCCTGGGACTCCTCCCGCGTCTTCAGCGCGTAGCGTGCCGCCAGCTCCAGGGCGTCATCGGGGACGTGCTTGGCCTCCCCGCGCACCCGGTTGGCCCTCTGGATCAGGGTGGCGTAGATGCGCTTCTCCCCCTCCAGGTCCACGTTGTAGGGGAAGTCGATCTTGTGGATCCGCCCGCGCAGGGGCTCCATGATGTCTTCCGCCAGGAAGACGTTGTACTCGGGGTAGTTGCTGTGGCCGATCACCACCTCGTCCACGTGGACAGAGGGAAAGTTGGCCAGGTCGATGCGCTTGGACTGAATCAGCTCCAGCAGCAGGCTGAGCAGCTGGCGGCGGCTCTTGAAGACCTCGGTCCAGTCCAGGATGCCCCGGTTAGCCCAGATGAGCTTTCCCTCGAAGTCATAGGCGTCAGGATCGTAGGTGGAGCCCCGCTGGCGCAGCAGGGCGAAGTTGATGTTGCCCACAAAGTTGGTGATGTCCTCTCGCCGCAGGTCGGTGGGGGTGTGCTTGGCGATGCCCACCTTGTCCCGCGCCGAGATGAAGATGCGCCGCACTGGAACCTGCTCCCAGCCGTAGCGGGCGATATGGCGGTCACAGATGGGACAGGGCACTGCCTCCTCGTGCCAGTAGAGGCCACGCCGCTCCCGCTCGTCCGGCGGCACCAGGTCCAGGGGGTGCTGGTGGAACGGGCACCCCTCCACGGCCATGAGCAGCCCGGACTCTGTATGCGAGTATTCCTCCAGCCGTCGCTTCAACCGGTCCACGGTCATGGTCTTGCCCGATCCCTGCGGTCCCACCAGCAGCAGCAGGCGGCGCTCCATGCTCATGGAGTAGGCCTTGAAGTAGGCGACGATATCGGCCAGCTGCCGCTCCATGCCGTACACGCCCTCGAAGACCCGCGCCGGGCCCATGGTGTCGATCATGTCGGAGATATAGTGGTGCGTGGTACGACGGAGCCGGCGGTCCGTCTGGGCGGCGGCCAGATACTCTCCCACGGTCAACGGTAGCACCATGGCTATGCGTGACAACGCGGAGCGGTAAAGCGCGGTTCCCCGGCAGCAGAACTCTTGGCGGGCAGTATACGCATGACCGGGGTGCGCTGTCAAACGCCCCGGCCCGACCTGCAGGGACGCGCCGGCCCGCCCGGGCCGCCCCGCAGGCGCAGGGACGCCATCAGGCCACCCGGCGGGCAATGAAGACGGCGCGAGCCAGCACAGGGCTGACCTGCCTTCGCCGCCCGCCGGCCAGCAGCGCCAGGGC
The DNA here is from genome assembly GCA_031459715.1 of Armatimonadota bacterium. NCBI lineage: Bacteria > Bacillati > Candidatus Sysuimicrobiota > Candidatus Sysuimicrobiia > Candidatus Sysuimicrobiales > Candidatus Humicultoraceae > Candidatus Humicultor > Candidatus Humicultor tengchongensis. The sequence goes on from JAVKIA010000045.1 coordinate 6,588, forward strand.
ACCGTTGCGGCACCGCCGCAGGACGCGTACCCGGGCGCCGGGGACAAGCCCCAGCGCGGTGAGGCGGCGCAACACCCGCGAGTCCTCATCGCTGACCCGGGCCACCCGGCCCCGGTCGCCGGGCCGCAGCTCCTGCAGTCGGGGGTGGACCGGCTGCGGCAGCGTCCCTCTTCTAGTGGGGATGGGGTCCCCATGAGGGTCGGCCACGGGATCGCCCAGCAGCGCGGCCAGGCGTGCCTCCACCTCCTCGGAGAGGGAGTGCTCCATCTCCTCCGCCTCGCGGTGGATCTGGTGCAGGTCGAGGCCGAGGTGCTGGCGGAGGAAGAGCTCCAGGAGGCGGTGGTGCCGGATGACCTCCAGCGCCGCCTTCTCTCCACTCTCGGTAAGTTCCACGGTGCGGTAGGGCGCGTGGGCGACCAGACCCAGGCGGGCCAGGCGTTTCACCATGTTGGTCGCCGACGCCGCGGAGACACCCATCCGCTGCGCCACCGCCCCAAGGGTGACCGTCCCCTGCGCCTGGCGGATCTTGTAGATCCCCTTTAGGTAGTCCTGGATGGCCTGGCTCAGCGCGGTCACGGGAAGGCCCTACAGGGCCACGAACAGCCCGGTGAAGTACATGATGGCCAGGCCAAGGACGAAGCCGGCGGTGTTAAGCAACGTGGCCACCTCCCGGGCCGCCTCGCTGGCCACCAGGCGGCCCACCTCGACGACCACCTGGAAGATCGCTCCCGCCCCCACGGCCAGGAAGAGCGTGGCCAGAATGGGCGAATAGGTGAAGCCGCCGATCCAGGTACCGCCAATGGTGGGGGCGCCGGCAACCATCCCCAGCGCCAGCAGGTGGCGCAGGGCCGCCCCTTCGCGGGCCACGGGGGCGACGATCCCCAGGCCTTCGGTGGTGTTGTGCAGCATAAAGCCGGTAACCAGTAACGTGACCAGGGCGATCTGCCCCAGGTTGTAGGCAGCGCCGATGGCCAGACCCTCCCCCAGGTTGTGCAGTCCGATGCCTGCGGCGATCAGGTATGAGACCACCAGGCGCGATGAGGCCGCACGCCCCCCGGCCAGCCGGCCGACCACCAGCAGGGCAAGGATGCTGCCCAGCAGGCCCATGGCCACCAGCGCGGTGCCACGGAGCGCACCCGGCACCGCCCCCGCCGAGGACAGCGCCCCTTCCAGGGCGTCCACACCCAGAAAGACCAGCAACCCCGCCGTCAGGCTGAGGAAGAAATGCACCCAGCGCCGGGACAGGCGGCGCAGGAACGGAAACCAGAGCACCCCCACAAAGACCGGGACGACGCCCACATAGGCGCCCAGCAACGTGAAGGAGAGCAGGAACGCCCGGGTGGGGCGCGGGGATTCCGTGGCCACCTCCACGATGTGGGCGAAGGTCAGACCGCTACCGGTGAGGACGGTGATGGTGTGCGCCTCTCCCTGCACCCAGGGATAGGGGATGGTGATGGTGGCTCGACCCAGGCGGGGGAGTGTAGGTCCGGGATGGATGGTGAAGTGCCAGTAGGCGTCGTCCACCAGGACCTGAGCCACCGTCACCGCTGCGGGCCCGCCGTTGGTCAGGAAAACCTCCATTAGCCCCGGCCGCAGCGCCACCCGGGTGATGGTCAGGTCCTCCACCGGAGGGAAGGCGGCGCGCAGGACGCCCAGGGGCCCGACGCGCAGGAAGAAGAGGACGAACAGCCCAAGGAGCACCAGGGGGAGCAGTGCGTAGCCCCACACCCTGCCCCGGGAAGCCACCGGGGTGGAGCCTGCGGCGGCTGATTCAGACGCCATGGTCGCTCACCTCGAAGAAGCCCATCCAGCCCAGCTCGGTGAACTCCGACTGGTGTGCGTGGAACATGTAGCGGCCGGGATAGGGGAAGCGCAGCTCCAGCACCGCCCGCTCCGCCTGGCAGAGCATGATGGTATCGGTGTACTCCCAGGCCTGGAGGCGGGTTCCGGTCCGGTAGACGTGAAAGAAGTTGCCGTGGATATGGAGGGAGTTGATGGGGTCGAACTCGGTCATGTTCACCAGGTAGATGCGCACCAGCTCGCCCCGGCGCACCCGGATGGGGTGGCGGGCGTAGTGAAAAGCCACGGTGTTCACCGCGTAGACCTCGTTCTTCCCGTCGAAGTTGGTATCGAAGGCGTTCATCACCATGACCAGCTCGCGCGCCGGGGGCCGCCCCGTCGCCGGGTCGATGATGAAGACCCCGTACAGCCCCTTGGCGATGTGCCGTTTCAGGGGCAGGGCGTGGCAGTGGTAGAGGTGCAGGCCGAAAGGCTCGGCGTCGAAGTGGTAGACCGTGCTCTTTCCCGGGGGGACCTCCCCTGCACCTAATCCGGGGACGCCGTCCATGGCCGCGGTGTGGATGCCGTGAAAGTGGATGGTGTGCGGATGGGTGCCGGCGTTCACCAGCTTTACCCGGATGCGTTCTCCCTCCCGCGCCCGCAGCGTCGGCCCGGGCACCGTGCCGTTGAAGGTCCAGGCGGGGAAGATCACCCCCGGGGCGATCTCGATGGGTTTGTCGTAGGCCACTACCTGGAACTCCCGCAGGGTCCGCCCGTCCGGCAGCCGGCTGACCCTCCCCCGCTCGAAGGCCGTGAGGAAGGCGCTGGGATCGTAGGCCATCCGCCGCACATCTACCTCTCCCACCGCGGTGTTGAGGCCGTGGGCCGGGGGCGCCGCAGACCCCGCGGGCACAGCCGGCGGCACGTGCTCCCCTGGCGGAGGCGACTGCCCGGCGGGAAAGCCCCGGGCCGCCAGAGGCAGCAGACCGGCACCGCCGACTAGACCCGCGGCGGCAGCCAGAAACCCGCGCCGGGAGAGGAAGTTTGAAACCATGGAGCTCATCGCCTCTCTGGTGGCGCCCGGGGCGCCACTCCTTTTTTAGCCTTGGCTAAATCCAAGCACCGCCGCGCCGCGACGTCAAGGGCGGGCTGTGGCGCAACGGGCACAGGCAGGAGTGCAGGGCTCCACGTGGATGGTGATGTCGGTGTGCGGTAGCGCCTGTTGCACGTGCGCTTCCAGGTCATCGCACAGGGCGTGCGCCTGCCCCACGGAGAGGGTGCGGTGCAGGACCAGGTGCAGGTCGATGAACCGGTCCCGCCCCGCCTTGCGTGTGCGCAGGGCATGGTACTCCACGATCTCGTCGGTGTGGTCCGCCAGGATGGCGCGGATCCTGGCCTCCTCGGCCGCGGGGAGACGGGTGTCCATCAGGCCGGAAAGGGAGGCGCGGTAGACCCGCGCGCCCATGCGGATGACGTGGGCGCCGACCAGCAGCCCTACCAGCGGGTCCAGCCAGAGCAGCCCGGTGGAAAGCTGCGCGCCCAGGCCGGTGATGACGGCCAGGGAGGTGGCCACGTCGGCGAACAGATGCCGTGCGTCCGCCTCCAGCGCCGCGGAGTCGCGCTCCCGGGAGACGCGCAGCAACCAGCGGGCCACCAGGTAGTTCACCAGCGCCGCCAGAGCCACCAGCCCCACACCCAGGGGGAGGTAGGCCAGCGGGGCGGGATGCAGCAGGCGGCGAGCCGCATTCACCATGACCACCGCGCCGGCCAGGAGGATCATGACGCCCTCGCTGGCGCTGCTCAGGTACTCGGCCTTCCCGTGTCCGTACTGGTGCCCCTCGTCCGGAGGGCGGGAGGCTACCACCAGGCTGAACAGGGCGATGTTGGCGGCCAAGACGTTGACCACCGACTCCGCGGCGTCGGAGAGGATGGCCGCCGAACCGGTGAGCAGGTAGGCGACGAACTTGAGGACGAGCAGGAGCACACCCACCGCGACCGCCAGCAGCGCGGCGCGGACACGGACAGGTGCGGGCGCCACCACCTGCGCCACTTCCTCACTCTACCACGGCAGCCACGGCTGGAGGAGGTGATTGGGTGTGCAGGGAAGAGGTGGTCGTGCGCCTCCTGCGCCTGTTAGCAGTGCTGGGGCTGGTGGTCCTGCTGCTCCTGGCCGGCGGAACGGTCTACCTGGTGCGGCGCCCCTTCCCCCAGATCCAGGGCACGCTGATCCTGGCCGGACTGACTGCGCCGGTGGAGGTGGTCCGCGACCGCTGGGGCCTGCCCCACATCTTCGCCCAGGGTGCCCGTGACCTCTTCTTCGCCCAGGGGTACGTGCACGCGCAGGACCGCCTCTGGCAGATGGAGCTCTTCCGCCGCACCTCCGCCGGCCGCCTCTCGGAACTGTTTGGTCCAACGACGCTGCAGGTGGACCGCCTGATGCGCGTGGTCGGCCTGCGTCGCGCCGCCCAGGCCACCTGGGCAGCGGCGGCCGGCGACCCGGCCATGGCGGAGGCGGTGGAGGCGGCGCAGGCGTACAGCGAGGGCGTTAACGCCTTCATCTCCTCCCACCGCCACCGCCTGCCCCTGGAGTTTGTCATCCTGCGGGCACAACCCGAGCCCTGGACGCCGGTGGACAGCCTGGCCTTCGGGAAGCTCATGGCCTGGGTGCTGGGCGGGAACTGGCGCGCCGAGGTCCTGCGGGCTGCGCTGGTCGAGGGGTTTGGCCCGGAGGGCGCGGAGGCACTGCTGCCACAGCAGTTCCCCGGGGCACCGGCGATTCTCGGTCACGCCGGCCGCCGCGCCCACCGCGCCACGGTGGCAGCACCTACGGCAGCCCCTGCGGCTGGTGCGGAGCCTTTGGCAGGCGCCTCCCTCCTGGCGGGGTCTCCTGGTACCGGCAGCAACAGCTGGGTAGTCGCTCCGGCCCGCTCCGCCAGCGGCGGCGCGCTGCTGGCCAACGACCCGCACCTGGACGCACAGATGCCCTCCATCTGGCACATCGACCACCTGGCCGGTGGGGCCTATAACGTCATCGGGGTGGCCTTCCCCGGGGTCCCCGGGATCATCATCGGGCACAACCGGCACATCGCCTGGGGCCTGACCAATGCCATGGAGGATACCCAGGACCTCTACCTGGAACGTTTCCACTTCGCCGACCCCACCCTTTACCTCTTCCGCGGCCGCTGGGAGCGAGCGCGGGTCATCCGTGAGGAGATCAATGTGAGGGGGCGGCGGGACCCCGAGACGATCCACGTGCGCCTCACCCGCCACGGCCCCATCCTCAATCCCGCCATCGAGGGGCTCAAGGGGTTTGTGGCCCTGCGCTGGGCGGCCCTGGAGCCGGACCGACTCTTGGCCGCCCTGCTGGGGGTCAACCGGGCGTCCTCCTGGGAGGAGTTCCGCGCCGCGCTGCGCCACTGGTCCGCTCCAGCCCAGAACGTCGTTTACGCCGACCGCGCGGGCAACATCGGCTACGTCATGCCGGGCCGCCTCCCGCGGCGGGGGGCCGGCCACGACGGCCGCTTACCGGTGCCGGGGTGGAGCGGAGAGTACGAGTGGCAGGGCTTCCTTTCCCCCCAGGAGCTCCCCGCCCTCTTTAACCCGCCGCGGGGATACATCGTCACCGCCAACAACCGGGTCGCCCCCCCGGACTACCCGCACCTCCTGGGGACGGCGTATGACATCGGCGTACGCGCTTTGCGCATCACCTCCCTCCTGGAGGCCGAACCGCGTCTGGACCTGGAACGGATGGCCCGCATCCAGCTGGACCAGACCTCCCCGCTGGCGCAGCGGTTCGTCGCCGCCTGGCAGGAGGTACGCATCGGCGACCCGGACCTGGCCGCGCTCTTTGCCGAGATCACCCGCTGGGACGGCCGGCTCTCTGCCGACAGCCGGCCCGCCCTCCTCTACCAGGCACTCCTGCTGGAACTGCTGCGCACGCTCTTCGAAGAGACGCTGGGGTCGGAGCTCTTCCGCCGCTACCTGCACACGCAGGCGGCGGTATTGCGCCTGCTCCAGTTGAGCGAGGACCCGGACGATCCATGGTGGGGCGAGGGGCGGGACCGGACCATCGAGGAGGCCCTGCGCCGCACGGTGAGGGACCTGGAGCGCCGCCTTGGCCCGGACCGCAGCAGGTGGCGCTGGGGAAGGGTGCACACCCTGGCCCTGGAGCATCCCCTGGGGCGCGTGCGCGTGCTGGCACCGGTCTTCAACGGGCCCGCCCCGGCCACCGGCGGCGACACCTTCACCGTCAACGTGGCCACCTACGACCCCGAGATGCCCTACCGCCAGGTGGTGGTTCCCTCCATGCGCCTGCTGGTCGACACCGGCAACTGGGAGACGGCCCGCATCATCCACACCACCGGCCAGAGCGGGCTTCCCTTCCACCGCCACTACCGCGACCTGACGGCGCTGTGGGCGCGCGGCGAGTACATCCCCCTGCTCTACGCCCGGCCAGCCATCGCCGCGGCGGCGGAGGGTGTGCTCACCCTGCGGCCGCCGTGAGGCCGGAGCGTAGCGGAACCCTCCTCCGGGGGCGGGATCGCATCCCGTTGGTGCCAGCGCATCATGGATGGCCGTCCCAAGGCGCGTTAGACTAAAGTGGCCATGGAGACCGCAGCCCAAACCCAGTTCCCCTCAGCACCGCGCCGCGCTGCCGTCCTGGGCGCGGGGGTGATGGGGCGGGCCATCGCCGCCCACCTGGCCAATGCCAGCATCCCCACCGTCATGCTGGACCTGGAGGATCTGGCGTACAAGGCGCATCAGAGCCTGCGCCGCATCGAGCCGGCGCCGCTCTTCCTCCCCGAGCTGGACCGGCTGATCGCACCCGGCAACCTGCAGCGCGACCTGCCCCGGGCCGCGGAGGCCGACTGGATCATCGAGGCAATCATCGAGGACCTGCCGGCCAAGCAGGCGCTGCTGGCCCGCCTGCAGCCCTTGTGGCGGCCGGGCACGGTGGTCAGCACCAACACCTCGGGCCTGCCGGTCAGCCGCATCGCTGAGGAGGCGCCGGCTGAATTCCGCCGCTTCTTCCTGGGCACACACTTTTTCAACCCGCCCCGCTACATGAAGCTGCTGGAGGTCATCCCCACCCCGCAGACCGACCCGGCCGTCCTGGCCACCGTAACCGGATGGGCCGACCGGCTGCTGGGCAAAGGGGTCGTCCACTGCAAGGACACGCCCAACTTCATCGCCAACCGCCTGGGCACCTACGGCTTCCTCCGGACGGTGCAGCTGATGGACGAGTTCGGCCTGACGGTGGAGGAGGTGGACGAGCTGACCGGGCCGCTGCTGGGGCGGCCGCGCACCGCCACCTTCCGCCTCCTGGACCTGGCCGGGCTGGATGTGGCCCTGGCCGTGGCCGAGCACGCCTACGCCAGCCTGGCCCACGACGAGGCCCGCGAGGTCTTCCGCCCTCCGGTGCCGCTGCAGGAGATGGTGCGCCGCGGCTGGGTGGGGGAGAAGAGCGGCGGCGGCTTCTACCGGCGCGTCAATGGCGAGATCCAGGTCCTGGACCTGGCCACCATGACCTACCGACCGCGGCGGAAGGCCTCCTTCCCCTGGGTGGAGACGGCAATGACGCTACAGGACCCGGGCGCCCGCCTGCGCCAGGCCACGGCAGCCAGGGACCGCGGCGGGCAGTTCCTCTGGGCCCTTGTGCGCGACCTGCTGGTTTATGCGGCGCGGCGCATCCCCGAAATCTCTGACGACGTGGTCAACGTGGACCGAGCGGTACGCTGGGGCTTCAACTGGGAGTTCGGTCCTTTCGAGACCTGGGACCTGCTGGGTGTGCCGGAGCTGGCCAAGCGGCTGGAGGGTGAGGGAATCACCCCGCCGCCGGTGGTGGTGCAGGTCCTGCAGCAGGGAGGCGGCAGCTTCTACCGCCGCGATGACGCCCGCCTGCTCTACTTCGACTTCGCCACCGCAGCCCACCGGCCCGTGCCGCCCCGGCCGGGAGTACTCCTCCTGGCCGACCTCAAGCGGGTGGGCAAGGCGGTGCTGACCACACCCGACGCCACGCTGGTCGACCTGGGGGACGGTGTGGCCTGCGTGGAGTTCCACACCAAGATGAACATCATCGGGGAGGGAACGCTGCGCATCCTGCAGGCGGCACTGGAGCGGCTGGAGCAGGACTTCGAGGCACTGGTTATCGGCAATCAGGCCCGCGACTTCTCCGCCGGAGCCAACCTGATGCTGCTGCTGCTGGAGGCGCAGGAAGGAAACTGGGAGGAGCTGGAGCTGGCCGTCCGCCAGTTCCAGCAGCTGAACCAGCGGCTGCGCTACGCCCGTCGGCCCGTGGTGGCGGCGCCGGCGGGGCGGACGCTGGCGGGGGGGGCGGAGATCTGTCTGGCCGCCCCGCGGGTGCAGGCGGCGGCGGAGACCTACATGGGGCTGGTGGAGACCGGGATGGGATTGATCCCGGCGGGCGGGGGCAGCATGGAGATGACCAAGCGGGCCATGGAGCGCATCCCCGCCGGGGTGACGGCTGACGCCCTGCCCCTCCTGCGCTGGGCGTTCGAGACCGTGGCCATGGCCAAGGTGGCCCGCTCCGCCCTGGAGGCGAAACAACTGGGCCTGCTCCGTGAGGCTGACGGCATCTCCATGAACACCGACCGCCTGATCCAGGACGCCAAGGACGTCGCCCTGGCCCTGGCGCGGTCGGGCTACCGGCCGCCGCTGCCCTCGCGCATCCGCGTGCTGGGGGAGCGGGGGCAGGCGGCGCTGCGGGCCCTGCTGTACAACCTGAAGACCGGGGGACACATTACCGCATATGACGAGGTGGTGGCGGGAAAGCTGGCCCATGTCATGACCGGCGGGGACGTCCCTGAGGGGACCTGGGTTTCGGAGGAGTTCCTGCTGGACCTGGAGCGAGAGGCTTTCCTCAGCCTGCTGGGGGAGGCGCGGACGCAGGAGCGCATCCGCCACTTCCTGCAGACCGGAAAGCCGCTGCGCAACTGATGCTGCGGCGCAGGAGCGGCGGGCAGTCTGGGCCAAAGGAGTCGTGAGGATGCGGGAAGCACTGATCGTCTCGGCAGTGCGCACGGCCGTGGGCAAGGCCCCGCGGGGGACGCTGAAGGACACCCGGCCCGATGAGCTGGCCTCCGCAGTCATCCGGGAGGCGGTGCGGCGCGTCCCCGGCCTGAGCGGGGAGCAGGTGGAGGACGTCGTCCTGGGGTGTGCCTTCCCCGAGGCGGAGCAGGGGATGAACGTGGCTCGGGTGGCCGCTCTGCGAGCGGGGCTGCCCGTGACCACCTGCGGGCAGACCATCAACCGCTTCTGCTCCTCGGGGCTGCAGGCCATCGCCATCGCCGCCTACCAGGTGATGAGCGGGCAGGTGGACGTGGCCCTAGCCGGCGGCGTGGAGTCCATGTCCCTGGTGCCCATGGGCGGCAACA
>JAVKIA010000046.1 GCA_031459715.1 Armatimonadota bacterium
GGGTGCCCCAGCCGGGCCAGCAGGCGGCGGGCTCGCGCCAGGTTGGTCTCGCGGCCCGGCGGGCGCGGATACCGGCCGCCGTCCAGCAGGCCGAACAGGAATTGGACCGCCTCTCCCTGCGTCACAGGGCTATCCTAGCAGAACGAAAAGGGCAGGCCGTTACTGGCCCGCCCTTGCTGAGACTGGCCGCCTTTGTCGAGACCGGCCGCCCTTGCCGAGACCGGCCGCCCTTGCGAAAGACGGTGGGCAGCGTCCTACTTGATCACCGACCGCAGCTCTTTGCCGGCGGTGAAGACCGGCACCTTCCTCGCCGGAATCTTGATCCGCTCGCCCGTCCGGGGGTTGCGCCCATTCCGGGCGGCCCTGCGGCGCACCAGGAACGTACCGAACCCCACCAGGGTGACCCTCTCCCCCCTCCTCAGCGTGGAGGTGATGGTGCTCAAGGTGGTGTTGATGGCCTCCAGGGCGCTCTTCTTGGTCAGCCCGGTCCTGGACGCCACCCTCTCCACGAGCTGCTCCTTGTTCATCTGCTCACCTCCTTCCCCGGCTGGCTCGCACTAATCCAGGCGGTGCGGCACGGCTTCCTTCGCGGAGATCCGCGGCCTCTCCTGCAGTGCCGGAGCGGCCCGTGGGCGCAAATTGAGGCAGGGCGGGCAATTCCGCCCTCAGGGGCGTGGTTCCCGGCCCGTGGCACTGGCCCTTGCCCCCGCTCGCTTTAGCCTTGCCCCACCCCATCCCCCTGCCTATACTTGATGGTGCTCGGGCGGGTACCGAAGCGGACAAACGGGGCTGACTGTAGATCAGCTGGCGGAATGCCTTCGGAGGTTCGAATCCTTCCCCGCCCACCAGCCTGGTTTGATGACCGGGGTCCCCACAGATTCGCGCAACGAATCTGTGGGGTGATCTCTGCGGGGATAGCTCAATGGTAGAGCCCCGGCCTTCCAAGCCGGTGATGCGGGTTCGATTCCCGTTCCCCGCTCCAGGTTCTCAGGCAACTACGGGGTAGGCTCGATGCGCTGGGGAGTTGCCGCGCTGTTGGTGCTGCTGGTTGTGGTGCTGCTGGGCCGGCTGGAGGTGACCTTCTGGCGCGTCTTTGCCGCCCTGCTGGTCGTGCTGTACGCCTTCCTCTGGGTCGGCTACGCGCCCTTCCGTCCCGCACGGTGGGTTCGCCGGGCCCTCAGCCAGGAGGTACCGCTGCCGGCGCGGGCAGACCCCGCCGACCTCTACTACCAGCCGCCGCCCCGCAGGCTGGGGTGGAACTGGGCGGCGGCGGTGCTCGGCCCGTTCTGGTACCTCCTGAGGGGCCTGTGGGTCCACGCGGTGATCCTGCTCTCTCTGGTGTTTGTCAGCGGCGGGCTCTTCATCCCCCTGGTCTGGCTCTACGCGGCGCTGAAGGCGGACGAGGACCTCCAGGAGTTCCGCATCGCCGGCAAGAGCGTCTACTGAGATCAGTCAGCCAACCGGTCCTCTCAGTCTTTGGCGGCGCTTTTTCCCTCTACCGAACGCTTCGGGATCGGTGCACGCACACCCCGAATCGCCACGCGCGAAACTATCGTCTGGTGAACAGCTCTCCACCCTTCGATGGAAGGAATCGTCCTGCGCTCCGCGAACTACACCATAATCGATACCAGCGAAAGAAGCAGAATACTGCGCTGAAGCTGCGAAAACATTCCGGCCTGCCGGTGACCTGCTTCGGTGCGCGTAATCCGGAGCAGGAGTGATTTCCGTCTCGGCGCAAGATCTGCGCTTTCCGATTGGTCCATGATCCCATACCCAGGAGGTGCTGACGTATGCTCCAGAGCCCACTCAAGCGCGGCCTGGTGCTGCTTACTGTGGCGCTGGTGGTCACAGGCTGTGGTGGAGTTGTCGTTGGGCCGCCGCCACCGCCGGCTCCGAAGATCTACGTAGCGGACCGAGACAACGACCGCGTGGTGCGGTTCAACGACATGTCCGGGACCGGATGGACCACATTCGGGACCTCCGGTAGCGGCACGAACCAGTTCGACTCCCCCGTGCAGCTCTTTGTGGATGGGACCGGTAGGATCTACATATCGGACCAACTCAACAATCGCATCGTGCGGATCAACGACATGTCGGGGACCGGGTGGGTCGCCTACGGATCCCTGGGCTCTGGGGTGGGGAACTTCAGTGGGCCCCGGGGCATCTTTGTGGATTCGGCCGGCAAGATCTACGTGGTGGACCAGGGGAATAACCGCATCGTCCGCATGGACGATATGACTGGAGCTGGATGGACGGCGTTTGGCGGCCCCGGAGGAGATCCGCTCAGCACGCCATTCGGCGTCTACGTCGATGCAACCGGAAAAATCTACATCACTGACCAGGGTAACAACCGGATCGCACGGATGGACGACATGGCCGGCGCGGGATGGATGACGTATGGGACCTTCGGCTCCGGGACGGGCAACTTCAACGGACCGCGGGGCATCTTCCTGGACTCCGCCGGCAAGATCTACGTGGCAGACATGAGCAACAACCGCATCGTGCGCGTGGATGACATGTCGGGAACGAACTGGGCGGAACTAGGCACAGCAGGTAGTGGCACCGGTCAGTTCAACTTCCCGGTGGGCATCTTTGTCGATTCCAGCGGGAAGATCTTCGTCGGAGACCATGCGAATCATCGCATTGTGCGGATGGACAACATGGCTGCAGCGGGCTGGATAGCACTGGGAGCTATGGGCAGCGGATCCGGACAGTTCAACTTCCCGACAGGGGTCTTCGTCCGTTAGCCTAAGAAGTGACGCACTGAGGGGTGGGGATAGATAAGGGGGGAGGGGGTTACCTCCCCCTATCTCTTTGCCGGCACAGACAGACCTTGTCCCGATACGCAAAGCTCGCCGCAGAGGATGAATCTTGGAGGAAGAAATAATGCGAAGGACGGTTAAGAGACTGGTGCGAGCAGGAATTCGTGCGGCTCGAAACTGGCTAAGAGAAGAGCCTCCCGATGAGAATTACGAGAGGGATGCCTTCGCGTATCCGTACCTCAACGCAATCCTCAGAAAAGTCTTTCGAGATGTGCAGGCCCGGCCAGACTACGCCTGGGGCGTCATGCAGGGAGCGCATCTAGCCAAGGCCGTCGGGACAGAACGTATCGGAGTCATCGAGTTCGGGGTGGCTGGAGGAAGAGGGTTGATCGCGCTGGAGCTCATCGCTGAGCAGGTCGAACGACACATGGCTCTCCAGATTGATGTCTATGGATTCGACACCGGATCTGGCCTTCCCAAACCTCGCGACCATCGTGATCTTCCCAACCTGTACTATGAGGGGGCGTATCCCATGGACCCCGAGAAGCTGAGGCGGCGGCTACGTCGGGCGCAACTTGTTCTAGGGTTCGTGAACGAGACCTTAGCGCGATTCATCGCGTCAGCTCCACCCCCTATCGCCTTTGCCGCGTTCGACCTGGATTTGTACAGCTCGACAATGGACGCTCTTAAGTTGTTCGACTTCGATTCCAGATTCTTACTACCACGGGTTCATTGTTACTTCGATGACATCATCGGGTTCACATTTGGCGAGTGCAACGGCGAGTTGCTGGCGATCGCCGATTTCAATGCGTCGCACGACATGAGAAAGATCGCCAGACTTCAAGGATTGCGTCATTTCGTGCCGATCGAGTTCGCTGATCAGCCATGGACGGAAAAGTTCTACTTGGCGCACATATTCGATCATCCAGCGTACGGCGTCAACGACGGACTGGTTCGCCGCGCCAGCCTCGGACTCGACGAGAACATCCTTCAACGTATCAGATAACACGCTCGTACTGGACTACTGGGACTTTCGGCCCCTTCAGTCTCTGAGACTGGGCTGGAAGGCCCGCGATGGCAGTGGAATCAGCCTGTCCCCGCTACGAACAGTGGAATCTACTAAGCCCGGGAGTGGTCACTTGCATCGGCCAAACACACCTTGCCTGCCCACAGGTTGCACAGTTTCACAGCTTGGCACGCTAACCGGCTGGTACGGCTACGGCCTGCCGGTTGCGGAAGCCTTTTCCCTTCGCCTAACGAGAGTACTTTCCGCAAACCAGCCTAAGATCTCCGCAAGCTTCTCCGAAGGATATCTACGACGTTCGACTACACCGAATTCCCTCTTTCAATCGCTCGCATTCTTTCCCACGCGGGATAGATGCCAGATCCCCGCCTGTGCCAGCGTGTAGCTGAGCTCTCTTGATCCAGATTGGGGAGACCGTGGCGGCACCCCGCAGAGCCACCTGTATCTGGTAGCGGGGAGCCGCCAGATCTGGAGCCTGACAGCCAACAGTGTCTCTTTCCCTGAGAATCATCGACCAGGTCGAGGACCTGGAAGGACTACGGGGGCCGTGGGATGAGCTCGCTTCGTGCACAAACGCAGGACTCTACCAGACCTGGGAGTGGACGTTTGCCTCCGCCAGGTACCATATGGCCACAGGCAGGCTGCACATATTGACGGCGTGGGATGGTACCAGGCTGGTGGGCGTTGCGCCCTTCGTCTGGCGTCCGCACAGGCGAAAGCTGGTAACCACCTGCGATCTCCACCCGCTCGATGCAACCCACCCTGAGACCATAGAGCTCCTGGTCGCCGAGGAGTACAGTTCGACCGCAGCGGAGGCCTTTGCTGACCATCTAACCAAACAGGGATGCTGGGACAGGCTTCACATACATTCCGTGCCTCCGGACTCCATTGCCACCGAACATTTCCTCTGCTCGATGGCCAGACGAGGCCACGCGATCTCACAGGAACCAGGTAGATCATTGCTGGTTGTCCGGCTCCCGTCATCCTTTGATGAGTACCTGGGGAGGCTACAGGGCAAGACCAGGAGAGAGCTCCTTCGGAGATCGCGCCATCTTTCCCGGCTTTGTGTCGTGGAAGAAGTTCAGCTCGGCCAAGACTTGGGACAGGCACTCCACAGATTTCTTGAGTTGCACGACCTTCGCTGGCGCCTCCTTCAGCGTAAATCCCTCTTGGCCGATCAGCGCCTCCGCAACTTCTACCGCGAGGTGGCTCAACTTCTTCACGAGCGTGGCTGGCTCCGGCTTTCCTTCCTGCGGTCGGAAACCGGCTACATCGCGGCTGACCTCGTCTTCTGGTGCAACGGACGGGCGTACGCTCGCCAGTGTGGCCTCGACATCTCCGGGGCCTGGACCCGGTACTCGCCCGGATTGGTCCTTGCTTTGAAGAATATAGAATGGGCGATTCAGGCGGGCCTGCGTGAGTTCAGGCTCGGCCCCGGCGATGAACCGTACAAGCGGAACTTCGCGCCGGAGGTCATGCCGACCAGCAACTACCGGATAGTGTCACGCGCTCTGAAGACACGGGCCAAACTGCTCTTCGATTTCCTGATCCAGCATACACGAAAAGTCGCTGGGACTGTTGTCGCACCCGGACTGACCACCAGAACCATTCTGTCGAATCTGGGCGTCGTCACGACCAGGCCGAGCGCTCACCGCTGGGCACGGGGTGGGTCGCCGGATGCCGGGTGAGCAGACTGCTGATCATTATCTGACCAAGGATCGGCAGGGCCGCTGCCCCGTGGAGGAGCCTGCGGGCCACGCCACGCATGGTGCTGTCCGCGTTGTCCGTGCCGGGACCCCGCGCCACGGACTGGAGAATCAGCCCGGGCACCCTCTCCACACGGTCCACCACGAGGCAGGCGGCCAGAGGCGCTATACGAGAGTAAGGGCGGGCGAACTGGTCCGTCGATGCCCGAGCCGCCATGCTCCACTGCACCCGCTGGAGGTAGTTCTCCGGTCGAGCGAAGGTCCGCACGGCCGCAGGCAAGGGAACATCGAGCAGGGCCTCGACCAGATACAGGGCGGCCCCACAGACCGACCGCATGCCCCATGCGCGCGCCCGCGCGGCCAGAGCATCCCAGTCGATCTGATCCGGCCTGTGGAATACCATGCGCCCGATGTCCACCACTAGTCGGGGAGACCAGTGGTGCTGCGGCAACTGCATGGCGACCAGCAAGAGGTGATCCGTCAATTCGGGCACAAGACAGGAGTGAAAGACGTCTGAGGATGCGGATCGCTGCCAGATCGCCCTCAGGTCGGGGAAATAGGAGCGCTGGAGATCGAACAGGTCGAAGTGTACTTCCACCATTACAGGAAACGTCCCGTCCCGCCGCACCAGCCGAAGGTGAAATGGATGATTGCCGCCGGCAGGCGAGTACCCCAGCCGTTCGAGTATTCCCGTGGCCGCCTGCAGGTCTTCGCGTTGCACCATGATGTCCAGGTCCGAAAAGGGTCGGCCCGGCGCGCTGCCGGTGACTTCGTCAAGCGCCGGGCCCTTGAAGAGCAGGACGGACAAACCCCGAGAGGCCAGCGCCTCAGTGATCTGAATCAGCTCCTGGCGCAGCCACCGATGCCGGGCGAGCAACTGGAAGTACTGTACCCTCAGCCACTCCAGAACATCCTCCGGCACATCACGGGCATGCCACCGTAGGCGGTCGTAGACCACGGCCACCAGCCCGGTCCGATATACTGCGTAACAGAAGGCAAGCCAGTCTGTCCCTGCCAGCCGCGGGATCACGGTTTTGACCGACAAGGCCTGCGCCCGCGGTTTAGCTATCTCAAGCAGGAGAAGCCCCATAGGGGTCGCGCTATGGCCTCACTTAAACCCGTCTCAAGGTGCTGCCAGACCGAGCCCGGGAGGCGGAAGATCACCGAGCCATAGATTACGAATGCCACGCCCGGTGTGAGAAGCGTCTTCGCCTGGCAGGATGTCAACGGAAAACGTGCCACTGCTGCTTACTGCAACCATATCACTGGCCACGGTAATGGAGCTACTCGAGGATATCCCTGTAAATGCCCGCATGAGGTTCGTGCTGGCCGGCGCGCCCAGAGCGGCTCCAGCACTGATCAAACCCCAGCCAAAGCTCGGATCGTACCCCGATGGGCCCAGGTCGGTGGCGGAACTCTGCAGGACGCTCTGCACAGTACTGGGTCCGGTCACACCTTTGGCCATGAGCAGGGCGGCAAGGCCGGTAACATGAGAGGCAGCAAACGATGTGCCGTGCGTGAACAGGTATTGGCTGGGGGCCGCCTGCGTGCCCGAGGTACTGAGCACGCCGTCGGGATTCCCATCATTGTTCAGGTCTGTACTTAGATCGCCCCCAGGCGCTACAACGTCGACACAAGATCCAAAGTTCGAATAGGAAGGGCGAGCATTGGTGATGGTAGTGGCGGCGACGCCGATGACGTTCGCGAAGCAGACCGGATAGCGGGGTAGCTGGTCCAGGTCCCTGTTATCATTGCCGGCGGAAGCTACCACCACCACGCCGGCGGCAACCGCATAGTTGATGGCATCCTGCAACGCCTGGCTGAAGTTCCCATAACCGATCCCAAAACTCATGTTGACAACTCTGGCGCTGTGGCTCACAGCATAGTAAACGGCATCAACAACTCTATCGGTCGTTGCCGCACAACTTCCGGCGTCGTTGGTGAACACGCGAAGAGGCATGATCCTGGTGCTTGCCGCCCCTCCCCAGTTCACGCCGGCAACGCCCCTTCCATTACTTGTGAGTGCGGCAATAGTACCGCTGAGGTGAGTACCGTGGCTGGGAGTGGTGGCATCGGGACACCCGGGATCCTCAGGGTTCGTATCGCCATCGACGAAATCGTATCCGGCAACCATCACCCCCGCCAAGTCTTCGTGGCGAGAGAGAATTCCTGTATCGATGACTGCCGCCACCACTAGCGCGCTGCCGGTGGTCACCTCCTAGGCGGCGGGAAGGTTAACACTGGCGTAATGCCACTGAGAGGGATACGCGGGATCATTGGGGCCGTTGAGCGATGGGCGGATTTCAACGGCGTCCAGATACAACAGGTAGTTGGGCTCAGCGAACTCGACGAACGGGTGAGCACGAAACCGGGCGACCACCGCCTCGACGGGTTCCCCTGTGGTAATCCTCAGCAGGTAGAGGCCACTTTGAGGGCTGAAACGCAGTTGTTCCATCCCCAGGCCGGCTTTCAATGACTCCACGTCTGTCGGGTGCAGCCCTCGCTTGAACTTGACTAGAAGCTGCCCGGGAGCGAACGCGGGACGGTCCGCAGGCGACCGGCCAAGAAGCGGGAAAGAGCCAGCCCGGAAGGTGGCTGAGCCTGCCTGCGCTGTCGACACCGACACCCCCACTGATCCAGCCACGCTGCCGAGCACTGAAACGCCGCTTCCCGTGCCTCCACAGGCTGCGAGCACGAGGGTGGCCAGGGCTAGCAGACAGGAGCCAGCTCGCCATGATGGAGTTGCTCGCGTCCAGGCCGAACCTAAGCAAGCTACGAGAATCCTGCGAAAGCCCTGGAGGGCGCGCACCAACATTCCTCCTCAATGTAAGGCTTTGTCGCAACCGTGAGACAGCCAAACAGCCTTCGGGCATTCAGGCGTGGACCAGATGCAACCTCCGTCCGTTTTTCCCAAGCACGGTCAAGCGTCCATTAACCACCCAGACGAACGCGCCTTTGCGCTGCCGGCTCACGAAGAAAAGAATCCTGGCTACGACGTGCCAGCCGAGCCTTTCAACGCCTTTTCGGGACGGGGTGTTGTCGACGTCGACAAGACAGTAGACCCTGCGAAAGCCGGCTCTTCGAGCGTAAAGCAGCTTTGCTTGGATGACCGCACTGTGGATCATCTTGCCCCGCCAGGCCCGGGGGGTAAAGGCGGTGTGGAAATAGGCCTCGCCACTGCCCAGATCGCCCTCGATGGGCGGGTCGACGAAGAAATCTATTGATCCGCCTTCTCGAATCCAACTGCTGTGAACGATTTCCCGCCCGACCTTCGCTACAAAGCAACGCTCCAGCGGCTGGGTCATGACGCCTGCCTCGCGGCTCACGCCCGCAGGCAAGGGCGCCGCGGAGCCACCGCGCGCGATCTCTCCGCGGAACTGACTCTCCAGGTGACGGGGTACTGGCCATCCCTGCGTCCTGGCCAGAGCCAGAAGCATCTCGATATCCGCGTCACCGGCTAGCGTCACCTCAACCTCTGCTTGTGGGTGAATATCAGGAATCGGCTCGCAGGGGTCCCGCTGGTAAAGGTTGACCAGCGACAGCTGCCCCAGGGGCGAGAGCAGGAATTTCGTCAAGTACCAGAGCAGTGGCCAGAAGCCACGGTACCTCAGCGTGTTTGCTGCCTCCCGGTAGCGGCGGAGCACTCTCCTGCGTGCCCCGCCCACGAGACCCATCAAGTGCGCGAATACCACAGGCATTGTCTTCGTCAGAGGCGCCCGAAGGGCCTCGGGTCCGGGAATTCTCTCAGGCCGAGAAGGCGAGGGGTGCAAGCTTCATCCCGGGGATGAAGGCGCGGAGGAGCCTGCCGGCGCGCTGGCTCGCCCCATGCAGAATCAGCCGCACCTGAGTCGATGACCGGCCGGAGACAATCTGGTAGCAGGACGTCATCCTTGCTTGGGGAGCGAAATCCAGCTTGTATGCCTCTCCCTTGCGGCCGAAAGCGACCTCCTTCATGCCCGTGCGGATGACCTGTGTGAGCGAGTGAAGCAACAGCGCCCTGACCGGCGAACGCCGGGCCCAGGGTGAGGAAGGATCGAAGCCACACTGGTGCCAGTAGACGCGGTCGCGGTGTCAGAAGGCCAGGTGCGCGGCGACGGCCTCTTGTCCGACGCGCAGAAGGGAGAGCCGTACCCACCCCCGGGCATGCAGCATGCTCACCACATCGCGGTAGAATGCGGCAAGAGACGGATCTGCCAACAGGCTCGGCACCCCCTTGCGCGCAAAACGGAGCGCGTGGAGACGGAGGAGGGTGTCCAGATATACGTCGACGTCGCCTCGCGGAGGACAGACATCCACCTCGGCGGCCTCCATAATCCGACGGTATTCGCGCCGCAGCTCCTACCGCGTCTTCTGACCGAGGCCAGCGAAATATTCGTCCAGAGACCCGGGTAACACGGTGACAAGATTCGTGGGGCCCTTCTCCGCGAGCACTTTGTGCCCCCGCCGCGCCATTGTCTCAAGGAAGATCTGGGTTGCCCTGGAATTCGCCGGAACGAGGTCCAGGCGCAGGATATCCCAATCCCTCGATTCGGCAAGGTGCCTGCCGAACGCCTCACCGACTCGAGCATAAAGATCTCCGGCTACCAGGAAGTCCTGCGTGTCCGATGCAGCACTGAAAAAGCCGAGACTGGTCAACTCCACGATTCATCCGCCGACCGGCTGGGCGGTGAGGGGGCCGATTCCCACAAGCTTCCCATCGCTGTAGGCGGCGAGGATCCGCAGGCGCCTTCCTCCTCCGAAGTGCTTCCAGGCGGCAAAGGCCCACTCCCATGTCTGGAAGATGCTGCCTTCCGCTTCCACCACGAGGCGGTCCCATGATTCCCGCAGCAGCTCGAAACCGGCAAGGTCGCCCATCTCTTCGACGGCGATTTCTGAAAGCGCGGGGCCGAGGGCGGAAACAGCGGTAGTCATACGCCCAGGGTTCGACAGCCCGACTCTCAATGCCTTTTCTGCCCAGGGATAAGGACCACTCTTCCTTAATCCTTAATCCTTTACGTGACGCTTCGCCCTGCGGGACGAAGCACTCCCAGGGCCCGCATCCGGGCCTCGGCCTCTTCTGAGTAGTCCCGAAAGTCGGCCTGATCCTGCGCCCACGCAATGTACTCATCGACTACGCGCTCGAGAGGCACCAGGGGCTCCCAGCCCAGCGCTCTGAGCTTGCCAACGTCGGAAAAGATGTGGCGCGTATCTCCGAACCGGTACAGGCCCGGAACATGAGGGCTAAGCTCCACACGGGCCCGTTGCGAGACCAGCCGTGCGTATTCGAGAACAGAGATCCTGCGATCACCGCCCACATTAAGTACCTGGAAGTCAGCCCGAGGGTCTTCCAAAACATGGATGTTCGCCCGTGCCACATCCTGGACAGCGACATAGTCCCGGAGCTGCTGGCCGTCCTCGTAGCATACCGGCGGACGGCCGTGAAGGAGTCGCTGGACGAAGACGCGGAGCGCTCCGGAGTACGCATTTCTGAAGGCCTGGCGGGGACCCTGGACGATGGAATAGCGCATGCAGACCGTGGGGATGTTGTAGCGCCGCCCCAGGTTGAGGGCGACCATCTCCTGCGTGTACTTGCTTATTGCGTACTGATTGTGGGGATTCACTACCGCCTCATCCGTCCACTGCGGCTCCATGGGCGCCCCACACTGCGGGCAATGCACCTCCCAATCGCCTCTTCGCAGCTGTTCCTCTGCTCGTGGGGGCGGGAAGTATACACCATGAGTGTCCCCTGCAGCTCCACCTGAGACAGCGGCCTTGCAGCGGTACTTTCCTTCTCCGTAAACTGCCTGGGAGGACGCCACGACAACCTTCCGAACAGGAAGACGTCGCTCGACAATGAGCTCATAGAGGAGGGCAGTCGAAACAGTATTGGTGTGAAAGAAACGCGAGAAGTCTGGCAGGTAGTCCTGGTAAGCCGCCAGGTGAAACACCGCCTCAACGCCGTCGAGGGCGCGTTCCCAGTCCGCCCTGTTCCTCACATCACCCTGGACGAAGTCCACCTCCCCCACAGGCACGTACTCGGGGAGGTGCCCCGGTGTGTGCACCGGCGGGAGGAGCGCGTCCAGGATGCGGACAGAATAGCCGCGCTGGAGCAGCAGGTCGACTGTGTGGGACCCAATGAATCCTGCACCGCCGGTAACCAGTACCTTCATCCCCAAACAGAATCTTAGTAGTTCTTCCCGGTGATCAGATAGAGGATTCCTCCGGCAAGGATCCTCAGGTCCAGCCAGAGGGACCAGTTGTCAATGTACTCGAGGTCCAGGCGGACCCACTCCTCGAAGTCTCGGGGCTGCCCGCGTAGGTGCCAGAGGCAGATCATCCCGGGCTTCGTGCTCAGCTTGCGACGGTGCCGCTCCTCAAATTGTTCCCATTCATAGGTGAGTACGGGGCGTGGGCCCACCAGGCTCATGTCTCCCTTGACCACGCTCCACAGTTGGGGCAGCTCGTCCAGGCTGTACTTGCGCAGGAACCGTCCCAGAGGCGTCACCCGCGGATCATCTCTCATCTTGAAGACAGGTCCAGTAGCCTCGTTTCGGTCCATGAGGTGCCGCTTCATTTCATCAGCACCCACGACCATGGTCCGGAACTTGTACGCCCGCAGGGGCCGGCCTCCCTGGCCGACGACCGGCCAGCGGTACAATGCAGGACCGGGTGAAGTGAGCTTGATTGCCAGAGCAGCGAGTAGCAGAAACGGGGACGAAAGCAGGAGGAGTAGGGTGGCCACGAAGACATCGACCACACGCTTGCATGCCCTCTGCAGAGACAGATCCTTTTCCGCAGTCTTTTCCGCCTGCAGGTTAGGCCTTACATCGCTTGTCCTCATCGAATACCGGCTACAGATGCTCTCCGATCCGACCTCCCAGCGTCAATGCGACTAATAGGCATGCAGTAATGCCCGCAGTGCATAGGCAGGGCTCCTTCAATGCCGTCAGATCTATGCCACGATCACTCCAACCATCACGCTGACATTCAGACTGCTGGCCAGCAACTACATCGCTCCAACCGGAATAACGCCGTGGCGAGCGTAGCGACAACAGGGTCGCCCCAGCAAACTGTCGGCGGCACCATCGTTGCCACCAGCAAATATGCCGGGAGAAATCCACATGTCCCGGGGATACTGCGTCCGACAGAAAGTAGACGCCACGGGTCTTCCGTTCACGCCGCCTACTCACGTTCGCACTCAGGAGACTGTTCGTTGGAGTGACTTCCGTGGGACATTCCGACCTTCCTGGATAGCCCGCACGAACCGTTGAAGCTGAATGAGGTACAATATCAGCGTATGGTGGCCACGCCTCTCGCCCGTGACAGTACACCATGCAAGAAAAGGGAACAGGGTCGAGCGACGGAACCATGGTGTAGGTTCGCTAAGAGCATAGCGGACGATTTCGGCGGCAAACCGGCGGAAATGCTGCCGATGGCTAACTACTGCCCGCTTTCGCGAAAAAGGAATGTGCGCAAATCTAGGGAACGCTCGGCGGATTGCCTCAGTATGGAGCTGCCCATGAAGAAGAAGCTCAGCCGATATTGAGGTAACGAAATCAAAGAGATCGCGATCAACGTAGGGACTCAACACTCTCACCACACGATTGATCATGGCGTAAGGTACAAGCGCAACCGAACGTCGCGTGCGATTCCAAAACAGAAAAGAACCAACGGGGTTAGGGGCATCAGCATGCCGCTCCAATTCCTGGATCAGACGGCGAGTTGCCACCGCTCTGTCAAATCCACGATAGCGACGAGCAGGCAAGAGATTAGACAAGAGTATGTCGTGCCTACCGAGCAGCTGATCACTCAGCTTTCGCCACCGACGTGACCTGAATAGTCCTACCAGATCGGCGTTGAATCTTGTGCTCTCTCCCGACAGCACATCGCCTCCGATCCCATCGAACACAACGCTCGCCCGCCCGTCAAGATAGTTCACCATCGGAAGGTACCAAGCATGCTCAATGCTACAAAATGAAGTCATGACATTCTTTGTCAGCTCCAGCCCAAGCCGAGAAGGCGTTCTAGGAAGGATCACATGCTCCACGCCCAACTCACGGGAAACGAAACGCGCAATCTCGATATCAGGGTGATTCGAAGGAGGGAATCCCCACACGGTAACGGTAAACTTGGGGCAATACCCAGCTCGGCACAGTTCGAGCAGAATATGCCTGCTGTCCCTTCCACCGCTCAGCGGAATGGCGAAATCCGCGACCGACGGGAGTCTCACGCGTATAACTTCTCGAAAGAGCTCAATGTAACGATCGATCGTCTCATCCCAACTCATTGTGCGCGATGCCGGCATGTTCCACCCTCCGCGCACCTCCAAGCATCCACCCTGCCACCTAAGGTGTGCATTCGGAGGCAGCGCCCGTATCGCCTTGAAGGGGGTGTCTTCAGCGAGAAAGAATCCTAGTCGCAGAAAGACTGCCAAAGCTTCCTCATCTAACTCCGTAGACGCACCTACCTCCACAAGTTTGACGAGTGAAGGCGAGATACAAATCTTGGTTGGAGTGGCGTAGTAGAACAGAGGATAGAATCCGTATCTGTCATTGCTAGCAGTTACGCTAGCCCCGTCCCATTTCCATTCGGCAAAAATCCCATCAGGCGGATCCCCATGAGTCCGGGCGATCCGGTGCCCGAGCAAGACAGAAGGACTACCCGCAAGGTAATAGTGGCGGCCCCTAATTTCCACAAGGACAAAAGGTTCGGTCACCTGACGTTCCCCCCATGCCGGGAGTCCAATAGGGTATA
>JAVKIA010000047.1 GCA_031459715.1 Armatimonadota bacterium
GGGCGCTTGGCGCCGACATGTTCCTGGCCAACGGATTCTTCCCCGACGGCGTGCTGACCATAAGAGCGATGAAGGCCCTGGACTACAATCCCAAGGTGATTCTGCAGGCAATAGGTACGCTCATCCCAGAGTGGGTGACGCAACTGGGGCCTGACGGCGACTACGTGGTCTCGGGGACGGCCATCCACCACAAGCTTCCCTATCCCGGCATCGCCGAGCTGAACCAGGTCGCCCGCGAACGGTGGAACCTGAAGTGGGCGCCGCTGTACTTCCTGTTCGGCTATGCCTGGGCCCAGTTGTTGCAGCAAGCCGTGGAAGGGGCCAAGAGCCTCAGCCATGCCGTGCTGGTGCGGTATATGCGTGAGACAACGTTTAAGACCGTCGCCGGGGAGTTGCGCTTCGACGAGAGGGGGTTGCCGGCACCGTACGAGTACGCGACGCAGGTGATCAACGGTGAGGTGGAGCTGATCTGGCCGCCCGGGCGCCGCTCGGCGCAGCCGGTCTACCCCAAACCGCCCTGGAGGCGGTAGTCCGCTCGTGGCCCAATTGCTCCAGGCGCTGGCCACCGGGCTCCTGACTGGCACTGTCTACGCGCTCCTGGGGGCCGGGTTCAGCCTGATCTGGGGCGTTGCGCATGTCATCAACATCGTCCACCCGGCGCTGGCAGTGGGGGCGGCATATGCGGTCTACCTGCTGGCGGCGCACGGCGTGGATCCCCTGGCCAGCCTGGCCGTGGTGGTGCCGCTCTTCTTCCTAGTGGGTGTCGGCTTCCACGAAGGGGTCATCCGCCCCGCCGCCCGGCGGGGCGGTGACCTGGTGCTGGTCTCCATGGTGCTGACCTTCGGGCTGGCCGCCGCGCTGGAGAACGTCCTGGCCGCGGTCTGGGGACCCGGGCCACGGGTGGTCAACGTAGCCTATACCGGCCGGGCGGTGCAGCTGGGCGGATTGGCCCTGCCGATTACACACCTGGCCGGCGCTGGCCTGGCCGCGGTGACAATCGCGGCACTGTACCTGTTTCTCCACAGGACATTCCCGGGCAAAGCTGTGCGTGCGGTCTGGCAGAATCCTGAGGGTGCCGCGCTTTGCGCCATCAATCTCCGCCAGGTCACAAGCCTCACCTACGGCCTGGCCATTGCTTCAGCCGGCGTGGCCGGTGTGGCCCTGGCCCTGATCTACAGCTTCTCCCCTGCGTCCCACCTGATGTGGCTCGTGTTCGTCTTCCTGGTAGTAATCGTGGGTGGAGTTGGCAGCCTGGTCGGCGCGGTGGTGGCCGGTATGCTGGTAGGGGCATTGACCAATCTCAGCACGCTGGTCATCCCCTTCGCCTGGGCGCCATTCCTCCTGTTTGCCTCGCTGGGTATCCTGCTGCTGTTGCGGCCGACGGGGTTGTTTAGACGATGAGGCGGGCGGTAGCTGCCGGCCTGGTGGCGGCCCTGCTCATCCTCCCCTGGGTGGGTACAGGGGAGTACCCGCTGGCGTTGCTGTACTCCACCTTCATGTACGCTGCGGTGGCGGTGGCCTGGAACGTTATTGGCGGGTTCGCAGGGTACCTGAGCTTTGGCCATGCCGCCTTCTTCGGTCTCGGTGGCTACACTACCGGATTTTTCCTGGTCCGGGCCGGGCTCTCGCCGTTCCTCACCGCACCGCTTGGCGCCGCGGTTGCGGCGGTGTTTGCCGCCCTGGCCGGGTACCCATGCCTGCGCCTGCGCGGCCCGTACTTCGCCGTGGTCACCATGATTCTGGGCCTGGCGGTGCGCGCCGTCGTCCTCAACCTCCCGTGGACCGGCGCGGCAGAGGGATTGTGGATGACACTCCCGCCGTGGGAGCCGCTGGTGGCGCGGCGTGCCTTCTACTACGCCATGCTGGCTGTGGCCCTGGTCACCGCTCTGGCCGGGCGGGCTGTGCGCCTGGGGAAGATGGGTGTTGGCCTGGAGGCGATTCGCGAGGATGAGGAGGCAGCGCAGAGCATCGGCGTCCCGGTGGTGCGGCTGAAGATGAGTGCATTGATCCTCAGCGCCGGACTGACCGGTCTGGTCGGAGGCATCTACGCCTACGACCGCTCCTACATCCATCCTGACTTCATGTTCGACCTCCACCTCTCAGTGCTGGCCGTGCTCATGGCGCTGCTGGGGGGACGGCAGTCCTGGGCCGGTCCGATCCTGGGTGCGGTGGTGGTGCGGCTGGTGGATGAGCTCCTCACTGTTCGGGTGGGGACCGAGGCTGCGCGCATCATCTTCGGCCTGGGGCTGGCCCTGGTGATCGTGCTGCTCCCCGAGGGGTTGCTGCCGCACCTGGAGCGGCTTCGGCGGCGCGCCCCCCGGCCGCCTGCGGCTGTCCCGGCAGCGGAGGCGCGGCCCTAAGTGCCATGCTACGGGTCAGTGGCGTCTCCAAGCGCTTCGGTGGCCTGGTGGTGTTGCGCTCGGTGAGCTTCCAGGTAGATGAGGGGGCCATCGTTGGCCTGATCGGTCCCAACGGCTCGGGCAAGACGACCATGTTTAACGTCATCACAGGCTTCCATCCGCCGGATGCCGGTGACGTGGTCTTCATGCGCCGCCGCCTGGTGGGCCTGCCTCCGTTCCAGATCGCACGGGCCGGTATCGCCCGGACGTTCCAGGTGGTTCGGCCGTTTGCCGGACTGACCACCACCGACAACGTCGCTGCTGCCGTCCTCTATGGCCGGGGAGTACGCCACATCCGCGAGGCCCGGGCTGAGGCTCGTCACTGGCTGCAGTACGTAGGCCTGGCAGGTGCGGTGGACGCACCCGTCAGTGTGCTGACACTGGGCGACAAGAAGCGCCTGGAGCTGGCCCGGGCGCTGGCCACCGGGCCGAGGTTGTTGCTGCTGGACGAGGTTTTCGCGGGCCTCAACCCTGCTGAGAGCGAGGGCGCCGTGGCCCTGGTGAGACGGATTCGTAATGAGCTGGGGATCACCGTGCTGCTGGTCGAGCACGTCATCCGCATTGTCATGGATCTGTGCGAGCACGTGGTGGTCCTGGGATCAGGCCAGGTCATCGCCCAGGGACCGCCTGCCGCGATCCAGGCAGACCCGCAGGTCCGTCAGATTTACCTGGGGGAGAACTACGGTGCTGCGCGTTGATGGCCTCTGCGCCGCCTACGGGGAGCTGGAGGTGCTCCACAGGGTATCCTTGACCGTTGACGCCGGCCAGTTCGTCAGCGTCATTGGTCCCAATGGTGCTGGCAAGACCACACTGTTGCGGGTTCTCTCTGGCCTCCACCCCATCACCCGGGGCACGGTGGTCTTCGACGGCGAACCGATTGCCGGGCTCCCCCCGGACCTCATCTGCGAGCGCGGCTTCGTCCATGTGCCCGAAGGTCGGCTGCTCTTCCCCGGCATGAGCGTGCGCGAACACCTGGAACTCGGTGCATACGGCCGGCGCGCCCGGATGCACCTGCGCGAGCAGATGGAGTATGTTTTGGCGCTCTTCCCGATCCTGCGCGAGCGTCAGGCTCAGCTGGCAGGTACACTTTCGGGCGGCGAACAGCAGATGCTGGCCGTTGCCCGGGCGCTCATGGCTCAGCCGCGGTTGCTGGCGCTCGATGAGCCGTCGCTTGGCCTTGCCCCTCGCGTGGCCGCCGAGATCTTCGCCGCCCTTCGACGGTTGAATCATGAGGGATTGACCATTCTCCTGATCTCTCAGGAAGTGACCCAGGCGCTTCGAATGGCTCACCGCGCATACGTGCTGGAGACGGGCCGGGTTATTTTGGACGGTCCGGGGCCGGCGCTGTTGCACAACGCGCAGATCGTCGCCTCCTACCTGGGCATAGTCTCCTCACCCTGAGGCTGGTGGCGCCACCTGCGGTCAGGCCACCGGACTGCCGGCTAAGTGTTGTCGCGGCGGCGCAAGGGGGGAGCTTCGCCGGCGGAGAGGTCCGCCACGAGCAGGACGGGGTTCTCCAGCAGGCGGCGCACCTCGCCCAGATAGCGGGCGGCCTCCGCGCCGTCGGTGACGCGGTGGTCGGCGGAGAGCGTGGCCTTCATCACGTGGGCCACGCGCACCGTCGCCCCCTCGGCCACCGGACGCGGCTGAGCGCTGCCCAGGGCCAGAATCGCCGCCTGGGGCGGATTGATGATGGCGGTGAAGCTCTCCACCTCGAACATCCCCAGGTTGCTCACGGTGAAGGTGGCATCCTGTAGCTCCTCCGGCCGCAACCGTCCCTGCCGGGCGCGCTCCGCCAGGTCAGCCGCCTCCCGGGCGATCTCCACCACCCCCTTGCGGTCGCAGTGGCGGATGACCGGAACGATCAGACCCTCCGGGAGGGCCAGGGCGAAGCCCAGGTGCACCTCCCCGTGGCGGCGTATCGCTTCTCCGGAGAAGGAGGCGTTGAGGTTGGGGTAGGCGCGCAGGGCCAGCGCCGCCGCCCGCATGATCAGGTCGTTGACGGAGACCACCTTGTCACCCAGGGCCTCGTTGAGCTGGCGGCGCACGGAGAGTGCCTCGTCCATGCGGATCTCCACCGTCACGTAGAAGTGGGGCGCCTGCTGCTTGCTCTCGCTCATCCGCCGGGCGATGGTGCGGCGCATGCGGCTGAGCGGCACCTCCTCCGTCACCGGGGGAACTGCCGCGGGTATCGGCGCGGGGGCCGCAGGTGCCGGCGCGGCCGCTGCGCGGCGGGCCAGGTGGGCCTCCACGTCCTCCTTGGTGATGCGGCCCTCCGGCCCTGTGCCCTGGACCTCCGCCAGATCGATCCCGTGCTCCCGGGCCAGCCGCCGCGCCAGGGGCGAGGCCTTGATCCGCTCCTCCGGGGGCACGCGCTGCGGCGCCTCCTTGGGCGCGGCCCGGGTGGGGGCGGGGGGTGCTGCGGCGGCGAGGGGGCGCTCAGGGGCTGAGGGCGCTTCGCCTGCAGCCTCCCCCGGCCGGGCGATGATGGCTATGGGCTGACCCACCGGCACCGTCTGGCCTTCGGGGACCAGGATCTGGGCCAGCACCCCGGCCTCGTCGGCCGGCAGCTCCACGTTGACCTTGTCCGTCTCGATCTCCGCCAGGGCCTCGCCCACCTGGACCGCTTCGCCCTGCTGCTTGATCCAGCGAAGGACCTTGCCCTCCGTCATGGCGTCGCCCATCTTGGGCATGATCACCTCGGCCATCGCGTCCTCCCGCTCTCCTATCGACCGCGGAGTCTCCAGCGCCTGCGCCGCATCGGTCTACTGGCGGTAGAGCGTGCGCCGGGCCGCGGCCACGATGTCCCGTTCGTGGGGCAAGGCCAGCAGCTCCAGGTTGCGGGCATACGGCATAGGCACGTCCGCGCCAGTAACCCGCTCCACCGGCGCGTCCAGCAGGTCGAAGGCCTCTTCCGAGATCAAGGCGGCGATCTCCGCCGCGGCGCCGAAGGGCTTCCACTGCTCCTGCACCACCACCGCCCGGTGGGTGCGGCGGACGGAGTGGATGACGGTCTCGCCATCCAGGGGCCTCAGCGTCCGCAGGTTGATCACCTCAGCCTCCACCCCCTCCCGCGCCAGATGCTCCGCCGCGGCCAGCGCCAGGTGCACCATCCGGCTGTAGGCTATCAGGGTGACGTCGCGGCCGCCCCGCATGACCTCGGCCCGGCCGAAGGGAATGGCGGCGTCGCCGTCGGGGACCTCCCCCTTCACCCCGTAGAGGGCGGCGTTCTCCAGGAAGATCACCGGATCCTGGCCGCGCAGCGCGGTGAGCAGCAGCCCGCGCACGTCCGCCGGCGTGGCCGGAAGCGCCACCTGCAGTCCGGGGAAGTGGGCGTATACCGCTTCCAGGCTCTGGGAGTGCTGTGCGGAGAGCTGCACCCCGGCGCCATTGGGGCCGCGGATCACCAGCGGCACCTCCACCTGACCGCCGGAGAAGTAGCGCAGCTTGGCCGCGTTGTTCAGGATCTGGTCGGCGGCCAGCAGGGAGAAGTTCCAGGTCATCACCTCCACCACGGGACGCAGCCCCAGCATGGCCATGCCGATGGCTGCGCCGATGAAGCCCAGCTCCGAGATGGGCGTGTCGATGACCCGCCGCGGCCCGTAGCGGCTGAGGAAGTCGGCGGTGATGCGGAAGGTGCCCTGGTAGACCCCGATGTCCTCGCCCAGCAGGACGACCGCCGGATTGCGGTCCATCTCCTCCATCAGGGTGGCCCGCAGCGCCTCGCGGTAAGTGGTGACCGCAGCCATGGCTAAGGCGCGTACACGTCCCGGGTCAGTTCCTCCGGCGGGGGCTCCGGGCTCTCCTCCGCGTAGCGCACGGCGGCGGCCACCACCTCCTGCGCCTCGCGCCGCAGGGCCTCCACCTGACCGTCGTCCAGCAGCCCCGCGGCGCGCAGCGCCCGTTCCAGCAGGAGGATCGGGTCCCGCGCCTTCCAGGCCTCCACCTCTTCCTTGGTGCGGTAGGGCTGGAAGAGATCGGCCGCGCCGTGGGCGACGAAGCGGTAGGTGATCGCCTCCACGGCGTAGGGGCGGCCGGTCTCCCGCACCTGCGCCGTGATCCGCCGCGCCGCGCGCCGCACCTCCAGGAAGTCCTGGCCGTCCAACCGCTCGTGGGGGATGCCGTGGATGCCGAACTTGGAGGCCAGGTCAGTGACCGCGGTGGAGCGCTCCACCGCCGTGCCCATGGCGTAGCGGTTGTTCTCCACGATGTAGACGATGGGGCACATTCCTTCCCGGCCCCACAGGCCGGCCATGTTCACCGGCTCGTGGAAGGAACCGGAGTTCATCGCTCCATCCCCCAGGAAACAGAGGCAGATGCGGTCGGTCCCCTGGTAGCGCAGGGCGTAGGCGGCGCCGGTGGCCAGGGGGATGTGGCCGCCCACGATGCCGTAGCCGCCGTAGAACCCGCGGCCGACGTCGAAGATGTGCATCGACCCGCCCTTGCCCTTGACCACGCCTGTTTGCCGGCCGAAGAGCTCGGCCATCACCGCCCCGGCCGGGGTGCCTCGGAAGATGGCGTGGGCGTGGTCGCGGTAGGCGGTGAAGAAGATATCGTCGGGACGCAGCACGGCCAGGAATCCCGCGGCCACCGCCTCCTGACCGCTGTAGAGGTGCAGGTAGCCCCCGATCTTGCCCCGGCGGAAGGCCCGCTCCGCTTCGTCTTCGAAGCGCCGGGCAATGAGCATCAGACGGTACCAGGGCAGGGCCTCTGCCAGGTCCGCGTCGGCCAGTGCGCCCGATTGCACCTCCGCCTCCCCGCGTTTTGTCGCCATGCCTCCCTCCCGAGAGCAGGCGCGCCGGCCCACAAAATACCTATCCATTATATCGGCACAAAGGGAGTTGGGAACCCGTCGAAGGCTCGTGATTGGCCCTCATGTAGTCTCTGGCCTATAATAGCAGTAATGCTCTCCGACATTCGGATCCTTCCTAAAGTCGAGCTGCACCTGCACCTGGAGACCTCGCTCCGCCTCCGCCGGCTGATGCAGCAGCGCCTGTCCGGGGATCCGCCCCTGGAGGGAGCCCACCTGGTGGCCGACCCACTGGCCTTCAGGGGGTACGATCGCCTGCGGCGCATGCGCTACGCCAGCCGGACGGGCCGCATCCCCGACGCCCTGTACACCCGGGAGAACATCACCCGCATCGCCGCCGAGATGCTGGCCGCTGCCGCCGCGCAGAACATCCGATACCTGGAGATCCGCGTGGGCGGGCGGCGGGGATTTTCCGTCCTGGGCGTGCGTCCCATGCTGGAAGCCATGGCCGCCGCCGCTGGGGCGGCCGCTCCACGGACCCAGGCAGGCTTCATCGTCACCGTGGTGCGGGAGCGTGGGCCGGAGGAGGCGGAGCAGATCGTGCAGCAGGCGGTGGCCTGCCGCGACTGCGGGGTGGTGGGAATCGACCTGGCCGGGGACGAGGCCAACTACCCGCCGGCGATGTTCGTGCGCGCGGTGGACCGGGCCCGGGAGGCGGGACTGGGCATCACCGTACACGCGGGGGAGTTCACCGGTCCGGCCAGCGTCTGGACAGCCATCTACCAGTTGGGTGCGCAGCGCATCGGGCATGGTATCCGCGCGGTAGAGGACCCGGAGCTGCTGGCCTACCTGCGGGAGCACCGGGTGACGCTGGAGCTCTGCCCCACCAGCAACCTCCGCCTGGGCCTGGTGACCTCGCTGGCGGAGCATCCCATGCGCACCCTGCTTAAAGCCGGCGTGCCGGTGACCGTGAACAGCGACGACCCCGTGCTGCTCGGTACCGACCTGACCCGGGAGCTGGCGGCTGTCCAGGTGGCGCTCGGGCTGTCCATGGAGACGGTGACCGCGCTGATGCGTAACGCCGCCCGCGCCGCCTTCCTCCCGCCGCAGCAGCGCGCGGCCCTGGAGGAGGAGGTAGCCCGGCCGCTGGCGGCCTCCTGATCCCTCAGGCGGTTCAAACATTTATATAATAAATATTTGACATACCCTCCGATTGCCGGTACACTGGCGGTGAGACCGAACTCCGGGGGAATGGTCCCGTGCCCGGACGTACACGCCGGTCAGGCAGTGGAGTTTCACCGCAGAGCAAGAAGTTCACCCGGCTGCGACGCCCGCTGCTTGCCACCCCCGCCACGCCTTTGCGCGAGGACGACGACTCTCTGCGCCGCTACCTGGAAGAGATCGGCCGCTTCCCTCTGCTTACCGAGCACGAGGAGGTGGCGCTGGCCCAGCGGGTGGAGCGGGGCGACCCGGAGGCACGGCGGCGGTTCATCGAGGCCAACCTGCGGCTGGTAGTCTTCGTGGCCAAGGGGTTTGCCGGACGAGGCCTGCCGCTGCTGGACCTCATCCAGGAGGGCAACCTGGGGTTGATCCGGGCCGTGGAGAAGTTCGACTGGCGCAAGGGCTACCGGTTCAGCGGGTACGCCATGTGGTGGATCACCCAGGCCATCGCCCGGGCCATCGCCAACAAGGCGCGGGCCATCCGGCTCCCGGTGCACGTCTCAGACCTGATCAGGAGGCAGACCGCCGCATCCCATCGGCTGGCCCAGCACCTGGGGCGGGAGCCCACGGTGGAGGAGCTGGCGCAGGCCCTGGGCCTGCCCGCGGCGCGGGTGCGGGAGCTCACCTGGCTGCAGCGGGAGCCGGTGTCCCTGGAGACCCCCGTTAACGACGAGGAAGACACCTCCCTGGGGGAGCTGCTGGCGGGGGAGGATGCCTCGCTTGAGGAGGGCGCCGCGCTGGTGGAGCTGCGCCTCCTGCTGGAGGAGGCCCTGGGGGCGCTGACCCCGCGGCAGCGCCAGGTGATCAGACGGCGCTTCGGTCTGGGAGAGGACCGGCCGCGCACCCTGCAGGAGATCGGCAGGGAGATGGGGCTGACCCGGGAGCGCGTGCGCCAGATCGAGGCCGCCGCCCTGGGGATCCTGCGGAGGCGGTCGGAGTGGCTGCGCGGCGTGGTGGCCTAGTCCGCGGCGAAGGGGTGCCTCATCCTGTGGGTGATGACCGCCTCGTCCAGCGGGCATAGGGTGCACAGGTGAGACCAGCGGTGGAGAAGGGGACGCGGTGGCGGATTCTGGAGGAAGTGCACCGGCGCGGCCGGGCCAGCGTGGCCGACCTGGCGCGCAGCACCGGGGTCAACCCTGCGACCGTGCACCACCACCTGGCCAGGCTGGAACGGGAGGGGCTGGTCCTGACCGAAGCCATGCGCCAGGGGCCGGGACGACCGCGCCTGGTCTGCGTCCTCAGCGAGCAGGGGCGGGGGCTGTTCCCCCAGGGATACCGATGGCTGGCCGAGGAGATCCTGGAGACGCTGCACGCGCTGGAAGGCCCGGGCCGGCTGAACCGGGTGCTCCGCCGGGTAGGGGACCGTCTGGCCGCCCGTTTCCGCAGCCGGCTGGGCGACCTGGCCGGAGAGGAGCGGCTGGCGGAGGTTGTGGCCATCCTGGGTGAGATGGGGTTCGAGCCGTCCCTCCAGAGGACCCGGGAGGGGCTCTCCCTGTGCAACCGCAACTGCCCCGTGTGGGGCGTGGCTCAGAAGTACCCGCAGCTCTGCCTGATGGAGCACCGCCTGGTGGATACCCTCCTGGTGGCGCAGACGCGCCGTACCGAGTACCGCCTGGGGGGAGCACCGGTGTGTACCTACCTGGTTTGACAGTGATGCACGCCCGCCAATAGAATGAGTAGGAGATTGTTGACCTGACCGGTCAAGAATCGGGGTGGCATGTGGCGGACCTGGAGATTCGCGACCTGCACGTGCAGGTCGAGGAGAAGGTCATCCTCAAAGGCGTCTCTCTGGCGGTGAACAAAGGGGAGATCCACGCCCTGATGGGGCCCAACGGCTCGGGCAAGAGCACGCTGGCCAACGTCCTGATGGGTAACCCCTTTTACCAGGTGGTGAAGGGGGACGTCCTGTACAAGGGAGAGGACCTGCTGGCCATGGCTCCAGACGAGCGGGCACGCCGCGGCCTCTTCATCGCCTTCCAGTACCCGGTGGCCATCCCGGGGGTGACCATGGCCTCCTTCCTGCGCACCGCCGTCAGCGCGCGACGCGGCTATGACAGGGAGCTGATGCCGGTCGCCGAATTCCAGAAGGTGCTGCGGGCTCGGATCGAGGAGCTGAAGATCGATCCGGCCATTACCGGGCGCTACGTGAACGAAGGCTTCTCCGGCGGGGAGAAGAAGCGGGCGGAGATCTTGCAGATGGCACTGCTGGAGCCGGAGATCGCCATCATGGACGAGACCGACTCCGGGCTGGACATCGACTCGGTGAAGATCGTGGCTGACGGCGTGAACCGCATGTTCGAGGCGGCGCGGGGGCAGATGGGCATCCTGGTGATCACCCACTACTCCCGGATCCTCCAGTTCATCAGGCCGGACCAGGTGCACGTGATGTTCGACGGGCGGCTGGTGGTCTCCGGCGGCCCCGAGCTGGCCGAGGAGCTGGAGCAGAGCGGCTACGAGGGGATCAAGTCTCAGGTGGACGTGGTGCACGCCGAGGTAGCGGAGAGCGGAGCGGTGCGGCGCGCGGGGAAGGTCTTCTGGGTGGTGCACTGAGATGGCCACGCAGAGCCCGCTGGGCATCGACCTGGAACACTACAAGTGGGGTTTCCGGGAGCCGGAGCGTTACGTCTTCAAGGCGCGGCCGGGCCTGGACGCCCAGGTGGTGGAGCAGATCTCCTACCTGAAGGGCGAACCGGAGTGGATGCGCGCCTTCCGCCTCCACGCTTACGAGCACTGGACCCGCCGCCCCCTGCCCACCTGGGGGCCGGACCTCTCCACCATCAACTTCGATGAGATCTACTACTACATCCAGCCGATGGAGAAGCAGAGCCGCACCTGGGAGGACCTCCCCGCTGAGATCAAGCGGACCTACGACCGCCTGGGCATCCCTGAGGCGGAGCGGAAGTTCCTGGCCGGCGTGGGCGCCCAGTACGAGAGCCAGGTTGTCTACCACAACCTGAAGGAGGAGTGGGAGAGGCTGGGGGTCATCTTCCTGGACACCGACACTGCTGTGCAGAAGTACCCCGACCTGGTGCGGGAGTACTTCGGCACCGTGGTCCCCCCCGAGGACAACAAGTTCGCCGCCCTGAACTCGGCGGTCTGGTCGGGCGGCTCCTTTATCTACGTGCCCGAGGGCGTGCGCGTGGACATCCCCCTGCAGGCCTACTTCCGCATCAACGCTGAGCGCATGGGGCAGTTCGAGCGCACCCTGATCATCTGCGAGCCCGGCTCTTACGTGCACTATGTAGAGGGATGTCTGCCGCCTGGCGAGCTCGTAAGCACCGGAGACCGCTGGGTCAATATCGAGTCCGTCCGTCCGGGTGACACTGTGATGGACAGCCACGGCAACGAGGCGGTCGTCAAGAGCGTTCGCGCCCGGCCATTCAAGGGCAACATGATGACGATCCGCCCGCTGTCCCCCGCCAACGCGTTCCAGGTAACGCCCGAGCATCCCGTGATGGCCGTCAAGCGGCATGATGTAGCCGTGCGACGACGAGCGCGACGGGCATGGCGGGTCGAAGTCGACACCAGCCGGCTGATTGCCAGCAAGCCCCGGTTCGTGCCGGCGGGTCGACTGGAGGCCGGCGACTTCCTTGTCTTCCCGATCCCCAAGGTGACGCGGGAAAACCCGCGCTACACGCAGGTAATCCTGCGACTGCTGGGGTACTACCTCGCAGAGGGCTCCGCTTACGTCCACAACAAGCTTAACCAGCCTGTGGTCTCCTTCAGCTTCAACGAAGGCGAGCGGGAGCACATCGACGAGGTGAAGGCGCTCGTCGAGGGGTTTACCGGGAAGCGACCCATGGAGATTCGGCAGGCGGCGCGCCACTCGGTCGAGGTCAGGGTGTACTCCCGCGAGCTGATGGATCTGTGCGTGACCGAGTGCGGCCGGGGCGCCGCGGACAAGCAGTTGAGCAAGTCTATCATGGAGCTGCCGCCCGCGCAGCAGGCTCACCTGCTTGACGCCTACTTGAAAGGCGACGGCAGCGTCTACACCAGGCGGAAGCACAAGGTGGTACGCGCGTCGACAGCTTCGAAGCAGCTGGCTTGGCAACTGCAAGAGCTGCTCGCGCGCCAGGGGCACTTTGCGACGATTAGCGTGCGCCGTGGGGGCAAGGATGCCATTGCGGGCCGTGAGATCACGCGCCGCGATCAGTACGTCCTCTACTTTTCACCTGACAAGCAGCAGAGTGAGGTACGCCGGGGCAACGGGTACTTCCTGGTGCCGATCAAGAAGATCACGCAAACGCCGTACGACGGTCCGGTGTTCAACCTGGAGCTGATGACAGCGCCGAATGCCTACGTGACCCGCGGGTTTGCCGTGCACAACTGTACCGCCCCCATCTACACCACCGACTCCCTGCACTCGGCGGTGGTGGAGATCATCGTCAAGGAGGGGGCGCGCTGCCGCTATACCACCATCCAGAACTGGTCGCCCAACGTCTACAACCTGGTGACCAAGCGCGCCGTGGCCTACCGCGACGCCACCATGGAGTGGGTGGACGGGAACATCGGCTCCAAGGTCACGGCCAAGTACCCTTCGGTGTACATGCTGGAGCCTGGGGCCAAGGCGGAGATCCTATCCGTGGCCTACGCCGGCCGCGGGCAGCACCAGGACCCCGGGGGCAAGGTGATCCACGCCGCCCCCTACACCCAGTCCAGCATTGTCAGCAAGTCCATCGCCAAGGACGGGGGGCGGGCCGGCTACCGAGGGCTGGTCAAGGTCTACTCCGGGGCGAAGGGGAGCCGCTGCGCGGTACGCTGCGACGCGCTCATCCTGGACGAGCGCAGCCGCTCCGACACCTATCCCTACATGGAGATCGACGAAGAGGACGTGCAGATCACCCACGAGGCCACCGTCTCCAAAGTCAGCGACGAGCAGCTCTTCTACCTCATGGCCCGCGGGATCAAGGCCGACGAGGCCATGGGCATGATCGTCCGCGGCTTCATCGAGCCCATCACCAAGGAGCTGCCCCTGGAGTACGCGGTGGAGCTCAACCGCCTGATCGCCCTGGAAATGGAAGGGTCTGTTGGTTAGGTGCAGACACTGGGCTTGAGCGCTGCCGCCGTGGAGGCGGTGGGGGAGCATAGCGGAGAGCCGTCCTGGATGCGGGAGCGGCGGCGGGAGGCCTGGCGGCTCTACGAGGCCCTCCCTCTGCCTGATCCCACCAGCGAGGCCTGGCGGCGCACCGACATCAGCGGGTTGCGGCTGGACGGGCTGCGGGTCCCCCTGGACGGGGTGGAGCCGGAGCAGAAGGAGGGACTTCCCTCGGTCCTGGCCGCCGCCCTGGGCGGGGAAGAGCCGGCGGGGCTGCTGGTGCAGCGCGACGGCCAGACGGTGCAGGCCGCCCTGCAGGAGGCGGTGGCGCGGCAGGGTGTCCTCTTCCTGGACCTGGACCGGGCCACCGCGCAGGTCCCGGAGCTGGTCCGGCAGCACTTCCTCTCCCTGGTCAGTCCCCACGAGCTGAAGTTCCGCGCCCTGCACGTCGCCCTTCGCCGCGGCGGGACCTTACTCTACGTCCCCCCCGGTGTGGAGGTGGCCCGGCCGCTGGTAAGCGCCTCCTGGGTGGACACGCCGGGCGCGCTGCTGGCCCCCCACACGCTGCTGGTGGCCGGGGAGGGCAGCCGGGTCACGCTGGTCGACCTCTTCGCCTCGGAGGAGACGGAGGCGCAGACGGTGGTCAGCGGCGCCGTGGAGCTGGTGGTGGGCGACGGCGCCCAGGTGCGTTACGTGGCCTTCCAGCACTGGGGGGTCAACGTCTGGGAGTTCGGCCTGATCC
>JAVKIA010000048.1 GCA_031459715.1 Armatimonadota bacterium
GCCCCACCCGGGTGGTGAGGAAGCGGGCCGCCGCCTCGGCCGAAAACTCTGTGCCGACTTCGGCAATGGCGTACGAACAGGCGGCGTCGCAGGCCGTGTATTGCCAGACCTTGCCCACCCCTTTGAGTTTCCCGATGTAGAACGTATCCAGGCAGACCAGGTCGCCCGGCTGCTCGGCAGCGAGGTGGGCTGCTCGCCGGCGCTGGGCCCTCGCCAGGGCTCGGCGCGTGCGCTCGGTCCGCCGGAGTGCTCGGGTTGGTCCCTTGGCTGTATTACACGTTTGCCGGCAAGTCAATTGCTTGGCGGACACGCCAATGGCGCGATTTCGAGGACTTCCTCGCCTGCCAACGGAGGTGGGATTCCTGGGCGAAATGGATTTTCGGCATCACCGCCTCGGTCGTTGTCTTGTTTTTGCTAATTGCCTCTGCGAGACGCTTTCCGCCGCAGCCTCCACCGATCACGTCTCCGACTCCAGGGGACGTTAGGGCCGTGATGCCTAAGCCTGACGCCACGATTCCGCCTAATGCTGTCGTTGTGACGAGCCACGATGCGGCGCTAAGGGTGGAAGAAGGAGTGGCGTTGGGGCTTTCGACAGCGGATATCACTGTCATCCTGGAGAATAGGAGTGGTTTTCGCCTCAGTGGTAGCGTCGTGTACGAGGGCCGTAACGCCAAAGGGGTATTGGTGGCAACAGGCAGCGGACTTTTCCCCTGCATGAGTCCTAAGTCAAGTGCTGATTTTTCGATCATCGCCAGGTTCACCGGGAAGCCTGTCGGCCACAAGTTTTATGTACGCGATCTATCTCGATGTGAATAGGCTGCCTCACGCGCGCCGACCCTGGCGGTTCGCGAATAGGAGCGCCTCCGGTGACGGGTTTGGATGCCGTGCCAGCCACACCTTCAGGGTCCGCGTGAGTTCTAGGCCCTGATAGGGGCTATCGGAGCGTGGGTCCCATCCGCGACCCCCGGATGGACCGTTCCATCGTGGGAAGGAGTCTCTTGACCTCCAGGACAGACTTCGCGACCCTACAAAGCAAAGGTCATCCAGGTCGGCGGGCCGTGATCCCGCGCGCGCCGGCCGGCCCGGAGGGGGCGAATGACCGGTCACGACACCGATGAGGGAGGTGAGGAGCATGCGCAGGCAGGCAAGATCGACCGGAGGAGGTGAGGGGCCGTGAGGGGCCACGTGCGCAAGCGCGGCAAGAACTCCTGGGCCGTGGTGATCGACATCGGCCGCGACCCGCAGACCAGCAAGCGCCGGCAGAAGTGGTTCGCGCACAAGACCCGGCGCGAGGCCGAGGCGCACCTGGCGCAGATCGTCGCGGCGATGCAGGGCGGCGGGTGAACCCCGCCGGCGAAGACGCGGCTCGGCGACTTCCTCGACCAGTGGCTGCGCGACTACGCCGCGGGCGCGGTCGGGCCGGTGACGTTGCGGAACTACTCGGACATCATCCGGGTCCACCTGAAACCCGCCCTTGGGCACGTGCCGCTGGCGGCGTTGAGCGCGCAGATCATCCAGGGCTTCATGAGCCGCAAACTCCAAGACGGGCTGGCGCCAACGAGCGTACAGACACACTACCGCCTGCTGCACGAGGCCCTGGGGCACGCGGTGCGGTGGGGACTGCTGACCCGCAACCCTGCGGCGACGGCCGATCCGCCGAAGCGGCGGCGGTTCGAGCCGCACGTGTGGGACGAAGAACAGGTCAGGCTCTTCCTTGCAGAGGCGAAGCGGGCCAGCCGCTACTACCCGCTCTACCTCACGGCCGTGATGACTGGCATGCGGGCAGGCGAACTGGCCGGCCTGCGTTGGCAGGACGTTGACCTCACCTACGGCGTGGCGTCGGTGCGCCAGACGCTCTACCGGCTCAATGGCAGCACAGCGGCCGGCCGGGCACCTCAGACGGTATTCAAGACGCCGAAGACGGCCGTCTCCAGGCGCGCAGTCGCCTTGCCCGAGGCCGTCGTTGACGCGCTGAGGACCCTCCGGGCCGACCAGGACGAGAACCGCCGGCTGCTGGGGCCGGACTACCACGACTATGGCCTGGTCTTCTGCCAGCCGAACGGCAAGCCCCTGCACCTGCACAATGTCGTGCGGCGGGACTTCCGCCGGACCATCAACCGGGCCGGGGTGCCGCGCATCCGGTTCCATGACCTCCGGCACCTGCACGCGTCCTACCTGGCGCGCGCGGGGGTGCCGCCGAAGGTGGCCCAGGAACGCCTGGGGCATGCAACCCCGGGGTTCACCATGCAGGTCTACACCCATGTCCTGGCCGGCCAGCAGGAAGCGGCGGCGCGGGCGGTGGAGGCGCACCTCCTGGGGCGGTCGGACCGTGCGTTTGCAGATGTTTGCAACCCCGCCCCCTCGGGCCCCAGGAACGCCAACAGGGACGAAGGCTAGAACCCGCGTCCCTGCTGCATTTGCGCCTGGTGGAGACGAGCGGATTCGAACCGCCGACCCCCTCGTTGCGAACGAGGTGCTCTCCCAGCTGAGCTACGTCCCCAGCAGAACGTAATTATAGCGGACGTCCTGACGTCCTGCTACGGTCCGGGTAGCCCTTTTTCTCCCGCCGGCAGGTCGACCGAGGCGCCACGCTCAGGTGAGCGGCCATCCTCGCGCCTCGTCTCCCCTGCGGGAGGCACCGGAACGGCCAGGCCCACGTACGCCCCCAGCATGTCCCGGCAAGCGGTGCCGCCAGCGGAGCCCTGAGGACCGGCTGTATCCCGGTCTGTGGTGATCCACTCACTCCCTGACTCTATGGCTGCGCCGCCAGGTATGCGTCGGGGACCAGGTTACCCTTGACCGCGGCAGCCCGGCAGAGCCGCGTGAAGATCTCCCAGTGACGCGGTCCTGGTGAGACGAGGACAGTTCGCCCTTTCGCGCAGCGCACGGGTGAATGCCAGGGCCAGCTG
The DNA here is from genome assembly GCA_031459715.1 of Armatimonadota bacterium. NCBI lineage: Bacteria > Bacillati > Candidatus Sysuimicrobiota > Candidatus Sysuimicrobiia > Candidatus Sysuimicrobiales > Candidatus Humicultoraceae > Candidatus Humicultor > Candidatus Humicultor tengchongensis. Next base: position 2,910 of record JAVKIA010000048.1, read on the forward strand.
TGAGGGTACGCCCGGTCCGGGCGACGAGTTGCTTCAGGTCCGCCAGCAGCTGGTCATCGAGGCGGATGGTCGTCCTGCGCACGCGGAAAAGCATACATTTCGCAACATCAATACATCAAACTCCGGCGGAGCTGCATCCGCTGTGGGGCGGCCAGGATCGAGCGCACTTCGGCGGCCTGCCAGACGCAGGTCACCCAGCCCCGTGTGCTATCATCCGGACGTGCCGGCTGCCTTCACCCAGCGTTTCCAGGTCCGCTTCGATGAGTGCGCTCCCGGCGGCAGCGCGCGCGCCTCCGCCCTGCTGCGCTGCGTCATCGAGACTGCCTTTGGCCATTCGGCGCGGGAGGGCTTTCCTCTGGCCTGGTACGAGGCCCGTGGCCTGTTCTGGCTGGTCCGCCACGTGCGAATGTACCTCTTCCGCCCGCTGCCCTACGGCCTGCCCTTCGACGTTACCACAGAGGTCGTGGGGTTCCGGCGGATTTGGGCACGGCGGAAAAACTCCGTGCGCGACGCGGCGGGGGAGGTCCTGGCCACGGTGACCGTAGACTGGATCTTCACCGACCGGGCCGGGAATCCGGCCCGCATCGTCCCTGAGATGGAGGCGGCGTTCCCGGGGGCGAGCCCCAGGATGGAGGCTGCCCGACTGCACTTGGGTGATCCCCCTGCAGTATCGTTGCCGCAGACCTATGTCGTCCCGGCCTACCAGGTCGATCCTCGCGGCCACATGAACAGCGCCGCTTACCTGGACGTCTTCGAGGACGCGATAGTTGACGCCGGGGATGATCCGCAGCAGCGCCCCTGTACCTACGAACTGGAGTACCTGCGGGCGGCCCGGCCCGGGGAAGTGCTGCGCCGGTTCGTCTGGCGCAACGCGGCCTGGGCGATGGTGGTCACCACCGCAGAAGGCCTGCCGGTAGTCAGGGCACGACGGCAACCGGCCCAGGGACGCTCATTGCCCTGATGCTCATGCCGGTCGCCGCCGTGCGCCCGGAGCGCGCAAGGGTCAGGCACGCTGGAAGGCCGACTTCACCTCGGGTCGGTAGAGGTAGTACAGGACCACAGCGTTGATGATCAGAGAGATCCAGGAGCTGCGCAGGCTGACCAGCGCCAGCACCACCCCGACAACCGCCAGGACCACGAGGAGCGTCCAGGCCCAGGCCTTGAGGTTCCACGCACCCCAGGCCGCGTAGAGGTCGAGGATCCCCAGCGCCAGGAGGACGACGCCGCCGAAGCTCCCGAGCACGCCGAGCAGCCGGCCGCCCATCGCCGCGCCGAACGCGCCAATGCCCAGCAAAGCCAGCCCGGCCAGGACGGCAAACACCCCGGAAATTGCGGCCAGAATAGCGATCACGGTCACCCCCGTGGGACGAGCAGTGGCCATCACCTGCCCCCTTTCCCCTGTAGTGTGGAGCCTCCTCCTCTCAGGTAGGAATGGCGAACCAGAAGAGATACTGCCTGGTGGGCCCTCGTGGACTCGAACCACGGACCTCGCCCTTATCAGGGGCGCGCTCTCACCACCTGAGCTAAGGGCCCGCACCGGAGAGCGCAACGTCGGCCGGAGAGGCCGACGCCGAAGGGCAGTTTCACTATATCGGTGCCCCGATTCAGCTGTCAACGGCCGGATGACGAAGCTGACGAAGCTGCCGAGGCGAAATCGCGCCGAACCTCCGCCAGAAACCCCGGGTCGACCAGCACGTCCAGCGCGGTCAGGGCCAGGGCCTTTGCCGCCGCCAGCATGGCCCGGCGCCCTTCTTCGGAGGCGGCCGCCTCCCGGAACTCCGGGCTGTGCCCCCGCAGCTCCCGCGACCCGATGCGCACGTAGGGGTGGATGGCGGGGAGAGCGTGGCTGACGTTGCCCATGTCCGTGGAGCCCATCCGCGGCCGCTCCGGCTGGGTGTCCTGCGGCCAGCCCAGGCTCTCCAGGTGGCGGGCAAATGCCTGGGCCAGAGGCTGGTTGGGGCGGATGGCCTCGTAGGCGGGGACCGCCTCGTGCTCCACGGTGGTGCCGGTGGCCAGGGCCGCGCCTCGGGCACAGTCGACCACGCGCCGCAGCACCTCTTCGGCATACGGCCGGTCCATGGCCCGCACGGAGAACAGCGCCTCGGTGCGGTCAGGGATGACGTTGGGCGCCGCACCTCCGTAGGTGATGATGCCGTGCACGCGGGCGTCGTCGCGCAGCTGCTGGCGCAGCAGGCCAATGGCCACGAAGAGCTGGACCATCGCGTCCAGGGCATTCAGGCCTTCGTGCGGGGTGGCGGCAGCGTGGGCCGCCCTGCCCAGGAAGCGGAGCTTCAGGCGGAAGGAGGCCAGCGAGGCGCGCACCGCCAGGGTGGCATTGCTGGGATGAAACATGAGCGCGGCGTCCACCCCGGCAAAGGCTCCCCGCTCCAGCAGAATGATCTTTCCCCCGCCACCCTCCTCCGCAGGGGTACCCAGCACGACCACGCGCCCCGGCACCCGGTCGAGGACCCGCCGCAGGCCGACAGCGGCTCCCAGCGCGCCGGTGCAGATCAGGTTGTGTCCGCAGCCGTGGCCCAGCTCCGGGAGCGCATCGTACTCGGCCAGCAGGGCCACGGTGGGGCCGCTCCTGATACCCTGCGCTTCCGCCCGGAAGGCGGTCTCCAGCCCCGCCGTGGGCCGCTCCACGGTGTAGCCGTAGCGGCGCAGGGCCGCGCAGAGCACCTCCGCCGAGCGGTACTCCTGGAAGGCCACTTCCGGGTGGGCGTGGATGTCCAGCGCCAGCGCCCACAGGTCGGGGGCGGACTCGTCAATGGCCGCCAGCACCTCCTGCCGCAGCGATGCGATGGCCATCTTCATGGCGCCTCCCCGCGGACACGGGCGAAGCGGCGCTTGCCCACCCGTACGAGCATCCCCTCGCGCACTTCCACCTCCGCGTCCACGTCGCCGATCCGCTCCCCGTCCACGGCCACCCCCCCCTGGCTGATGAGCCGGCGGGCCTCGCTCTGGCTCTTCGCCAAAGCCAGCTCCACCAGCAGGCGCGTCGCCTTGCGCCGCACGGTCGCCCCACCGCGTAGCCCGGCCACCCGCACCTCCGGCACCGTCTCCGGCACCTCCCGCTGGCGAAAGACCCGGTCGAACGCAGCCTCCGCCGCCTCCGCCGCGGCGGCCCCGTGCCAGACGGCCACGATCTCCCGGGCCAGCCGCCGCTTGGCGTCCCGCGGGTGCAGGCTACCGTCGGCCAGCCCCTGCCGAATGCGCCCAATCTCCGCGGGGGGGACGTCGGTGGCGTAGGCGAAGTAGTCGGCCATCAGGGCATCGGGGATGGACATCACCTTGCCGTACATCTCCGCAGGCGGCTCGGTGATGCCGATGGCATTCCCCAGCGACTTGCTCATCTTCTCCACACCGTCGGTGCCCACCAGCAGAGGGGTGAGCAACACCACCTGCGGGGGTTGCCCAAACTCTCTCTGCAAGTCCCGCCCCATCAGGTTGTTGAACTTCTGGTCGGTCCCCCCCAGCTCCACGTCCGCCCGCAGGGCCACCGAGTCGTAGGCCTGACACAGCGGGTAGAGGATCTCGTGCAGGTGGAGGGGGACGCCGCTGCGCAGACGGGCCTGGAAGTCGTCCCGCTCCAGGATCCGCGCCACCGTGATCTTAGCCGCGATGTTGATCACCTCGGCAAAGCGCAGAGGGCCCAACCACTGGCTGTTGAAGGTGACCTGCGTGCGCGAGGGGTCCAGGATGCGCCCGTACTGCTCCCGGTAGGTGGCGGCGTTGGCCTCCACCTGCTCCGGGGTGAGCAGGGGGCGGGTCTGGCTCCTCCCGGTGGGATCGCCGATCATCGCGGTGAAGTCGCCGATGACGATGATGGCCAGGTGCCCCAGGTCCTGAAACTGGCGCAGCTTGCGCAGGACGATGGCGCTGCCGATGTGCAGGTCGGGCGCCGAGGGATCCAGCCCCAGCTTCACCCGCAGCGGCCTCCCCTCCCGCAGCTTCGCCAGCAGGTCCTCTTCCGAGATGATCTCCACGGCGCCGCGACGCAGGACCTCCAGCTGCTCCTCCGGGGAAAGAGGTTGCCGCTTTTCACCCACGCTCCGTCACCTCACCGGGCCAGGACCTGACGCCCCAGCCGCCACAGGGTGCGGCCCGCCCCCACGGCCAGGCTGCGCCCGGTGCGGAACGCGGCTCGGGTGAGGAGCCTCCCCGAGCGGTTGACGCGGGCCAGGTCGGCGTCGAGGGTCTCGGAACTGAGTCCGGCCGCGCGCAGGTGGACCTGGGCCACCTCGGGCGGGGCCGCCCGCAACGCGCGCCGCAACGCCCACAGGGCGATCCCCAGGTCGTCCAGCTGCCCCAGGACGGGAACGAATCCCGGGATGAGATCCACCGGCGACAGCAGGTATCCAATGCCTCCCAGCAGTAGGAGGCGGTGCCGCCGCCGGATGCGCCGCTCCCGCACCAGCGCCCAGGCCAGGCGGGAGTAGGACGGCAGCCGACGCAGCACCGGCACCAGTTCCATTCGCAGGAGCGGCAGGGTCGGGCCCTCAAACATTGAGCTCCACCACCGTGACACCTTCGCCGCCCTCCCCGGGATTTCCCGGCCGGAAGGCGCGCACGTGTGGGTGGCCGCGGAGGAAGGCCTGCACCGCCCGGCGCAGGGCTCCGGTCCCCTTGCCGTGAATCAGAGTGACCTGCGGCAGGCCTGCCAGCGCCGCCTCGTCCAGGTAGCGGTCCACCTCGGGCAGCGCCTCGTCCACAGTCTGACCCCGCAGCGAGAGCTCGAGCGGCACAGCCCGGGGCACCCCCGCCAACCCCGGCGCCCGTTCCCCACCCGGTGACGGCCCGGGCCCCCCGGCCCCATCTTCCACCAGCCGCAGCGCCGGCATCGGCAGGCGCGCGCGCACGCTTCCGACCTCCACCTCCACCTCCCCGCGGGCGTCGGGCCGCGCCAGCACACGGCCGGTCCGGGCCAGCGCCGGGATAAAGACCCGCTGCCCCACGGCCACCTCCCGGGGAGGGGCTCCGGCTACTTCCGCAGGGGTCTCGGCCGCCGCCCGCTCTGTCCACTCCGCCGCCAGGGAGGCCAGGCGGCGCTGCGCCTCCTGGGCGGCCTCCAGGTTGCGGGTGGCGCGGACCTGGCGCAGCACCGCCTCCAGCTCCTGCCGGGTGCGCCGCAACAGCTCCTCGGCCTCCCGTCGCGCCTCCGCCGCCAGGCGTCGCCGCTCCGCCTGCAGCCGCGCCAGCTCCGTCTCGTACCGTTCGGCCAGGGTCCGCGCCTCCTGCCGCAGCCTCTCCGCCTCCTCCCGCGCCCGCGCCGCGCTCTGCCGGTCGCCTGCCGCCTCGCGCAGCAGGTCGTCAGCCCGCAGGCGGTCCGCCGAGAGGAAGGAGCGGGCGCGGTCCACGACCTGCGGCGCCAGTCCCAGGCGCCGGGCGATGATCAGCGCGTTGCTCTGCCCCGGCTGGCCGACGAGGACGCGGAAGGTGGGTCGTAGCGTCTCCGGGTCGAACTCCACTGAGGCGTTCTCCACCCCGGGGAGGCTGTAGGCCAGTGCCTTGAGGTCGTTGTTGTGGGTGGTCGCCGCGGTGGTGGCGCCCCCCTCCAGCAGCGTCTCAATGATGGCCCGGGCCAGCGCCGCCCCCTCTGTGGGATCGGTTCCCGCAGCCACCTCGTCCAGCAGGACCAGTGCCGGGGGCCGCAGGGCGGCCAGGATATCCACGATCGCCCGAAGGTGCGAGGAGAAGGTGGAGAGGCTCTGCTCGATGGACTGCTCGTCCCCGATGTCGGCGAAGACCTGGGAGAAGACCCCCAGAATGGATGTCTCCGCCGCCGGGATGTGTAGGCCCGCCTGAGCCATCAGGGTAAGCAGGCCGATGGTCTTCAAGGTCACGGTCTTGCCCCCGGTGTTAGGACCGCTGATGATCAGCGTCTTAAACCGTCTCCCCAGTTCCACGTCAATGGGCACCACGCGCTCCGGCCCCAGGTGGCGCAACAGCAGCGGGTGGCGCGCCTGCCGCAGGTCCACCAGCGGTACCGCCTCCAGCCGCGGTTCCACACAGGCAAACCGCTCGCTGAGCGCGGCCTTGGCCAGCGCCAGGTCCACCGCGCCCAGCGCCTCCAGGGTGGTGCCGATGCTCTCCGCCTGGGCCGCCACCGCCTGGCTGAGTTCGGCGAGCAGCCGCCCTATCTCCGCCCGCGCCTCCGCCACCAGCTCCCGCAGCCGGTTGCCCAGGGGGACTATGGCCAGGGGCTCCATGAAGACGGTGGCGCCGCTGGTGGACTGATCGTGGACGATCCCGGGAAACTGTCCCTTGGCCTCCTGACGGATGGGGATGACGAAGCGGTCGGAGCGGATGGTGACAAGCGGCTCCTGCACCATTCGGGCGTAGGCAGGATCGCGCAGGATCCCCTCAAGCTGCTCCCGGAGGCGCCGCTCCAGGGCGCGCTGTTCGGCGCGGATGCGCCGCAGGTGCGGGCTGGCGCCATCGCGTACCTCTCCGGCCTCATCCAGAACAGCGGTGATCCGCTCCTCCAAGAGTGGCTGCGGCGTGATCCCCCGCCCCAGCTCTGCCAGATGCGGCGCCTGCGCGCGGTGGGCCTCGAGGAACGCCTTCAGCCGCCGGGCCACCTCCAGGGTCTGGGCCACGTCTAGCAGATCCTGCGGGTCGAGCGTCCCCCCGGCGACCGCCCGTCGCAGGGAGGGGCGCAGGTCGCGGGCCCCGCGCAGGGAGACCTCTCCCGATGCGCGGAGAGCCGCCGCCTCGGTGGTCTCCCGGAGGCGTGCGCGGCAAGTCTCCAGGTCTGTGGCCGGCAGGAGCGCGGCCGCCTGCTCCCGCCCCATAGGGGTGATTGTCTCTGCGGCCAGCAGCTCCAGGACCTGGGGATACTCCAGGACGCGCAGGGAGCGGGGGTCCACGGCTAGACCTCCACCCCCATGCTGCGCAGCACAGCGGGTGCGATGTCGGTGAGCGCGGCGACCTCCCGGAAGTGCCGCCGCGCGGGACCGAGCACCAGGGTGGGAACGGGATTTGCCGTGTGGACGCGCGTGCGGCCGTCCTCAATGTTTCCGTGGTCGCTGCTCACCACCAGCGTCACCTCTGCCGGCAGCGCCGCGGTGATCCCCGCCAGCATCTCGTCCACGAGCTCCACTACTGCGACGGGGCTGACCTCCACCCGGCCGTGCGCCGCCAGGTCGGTCAGGAAGAACTCGAACAGGGTGAAGTCGTACTCCGCAGCCAGATGGGCCAGGTGCCGCCCTGCCTGGAACGGCGTGCGCAGGGGCAGGTCATATCCCCAGGCGCGCAGCCGGGCGTTGGTCAGGTCATGGAAGACGGCCTGCGCCCGTCGCAGGTCGGCCACGGTGCGCAAGCGCACCCCCGCGCCGATGGCCGCAATGGTGATGGCCCCGTGGCGCAGCCGCCGCGCGGACACCGCCTGGTGGTAGTCCTCCGTGTAAGCGTTGGCCAGGGCGACCCTGCGCCCGGCCGCAGCCAGCCGGACGAAGAGGCTGTGCTCCAGCAGCAGCGCCCGCAGGGGGGCGGTGGGGTAGGCGGTAACATGCCGCCCGACCAGCGCGGCGGCGTTCAGTCCGGTCAGCAGGGCCGTCTGGCCCGTGCCGCTCTGCGGCAGGCCGGCCATGCCCAGAGTGGCGTCCGTGGGGACCAGCAGGACGTCGTCGCGCTCCACACGCTCCGGCCCGGCCAGCGGGCCCCCCAGGAGGCGCTGCAGCGTGGGCGTGCGGCCGGCGACCCACGGGTTCCATGCGGGATCCAATTCGCCCAGCCCCACCCCATCCAGGAAGAGCAGCAACACCGCCACAAGCCCATTATAGGGAGGGTGCCGGGCGGCTACCTGGCTTCACCAGGGGAACGCCTGCCGCGCAGAGGGGACAGACGCCTGCTGCGTAGGTCTCCAGTGGCATTCGCACCAGGGCATGCACGGGGACGCCCTCCAGAAGGCCGGCACCGAGCCGGTCCACCACCGCGGCGAACGCCACGACCTCTGCCCCCGCGGCCGAAAGCGCGTCGCGTACCTCCTGGACCGACCCGCCCGTGGTGATCACGTCGTCCACCACCAGGGCCCTCTCCCCCGCAGAGACAGCGAACGACCGCCGCAGGACCATCCGACCGTCTGCGCGCTCGGTCCAGATGGCGCGGGCCCCCAGGCGGCGGGCGACCTCGTAGGCGATGATCACCGCCCCCATCGCCGGCCCGGCCACGACCTGGATCCCCCAACCGGCGAAGGGACGGGCCAGGGCGGCGCAGGCGTGTCCGGTCGCCTGGGGATGCTGGAGGAGCCGGGCGACCTGGATGTAGACGGGGCTGTGCAGTCCCGAGCTGAGCAGAAAGTGTCCCTGCTCCACCATGGCCAGCCGTTCCAGCTCGCGGGACCAGACGGAGGATCGGCGCACGGCGCCCCGGACCTCTGAAGATTGCCTTCCCCGCATGAGCTACACCGACACCCCCGCCATCTCCGCCCTGATGGCGGAGGCGACCCGCAGGGGATCCAATGCCCGGACGATCGGGCGGCCGACAACGATGAGGTCGCACCCGGCGCGCGCCGCCTCCCCCGGGGTAGCCACACGCACCTGATCGTCGGGGTCGGAGCCGGCAGGACGGATCCCCGCAGCGACGATGAGAAAGGGAGCCGGGCATACTGCCCGGATGGCGAGGGCTTCCTGCACTGCGGCCACGACACCATCCAGCCCCAGGCCGGCGGCGCGAACCGCCGCCTCCGCCGCGGCCCGGGAGAGGTCGACGGAGCCGGATGGCTCGCTGGTCAGGCGGGTGATGCCCAGGAGGCGCGGCCTGCCCGCGGCGCGCGCCGCCGCAAACGCAGCGTCCGCCATTGCCGGCCCGCCCGCCAGGTGCAGCGTAAGGGCATCCACCCCAAGCCGCGCTGCGCTGCGCACCGCGGCGGCCGCAGTATGGGGGATGTCATGCACCTTGAGGTCCAGCACCACCATTCCCCCCTCTGCCCGCACCGCTTCCACAGCCGCGGGGCCGGCTGCGGTGAACAGCTGCAGGCCCACCTTGAACCAGCGCACCGCCGGCCGCAGGAGGGCCGCGAGCCTGCGTGCCTCCTGCAGCGTGGGCACGTCCAGGGCCACTACCAGCTCAGGGGCCATCCCCCTCTTCCTCCTCCAGCCCTTCCACCCGTCCCACCAGCGCCCCGATGTGGGACAGCCCGTGGCGCCGCATGTAGTCGCGCAGCCCCGTGGTGATCCGCTGCGGAACCCGGGGGTCCACTGCGGCCGAGGCCAGGGCCACCGCCGTGGCACCGGCCAGCAGGAACTCCACGGCGTCCTCCCAGGTGCGCACTCCTCCCACACCGACGACGGGCAGGGCGGTGGCCCGGGCCACGCGCCAGACGCTCCAGACTGCCAGGGGCCGCAGGGGCGGTCCGGAGAGCCCTCCGGGGCCGGCTCCCAGCAGAGGCCGGCGCCTCTCCACGTCGATGGCCAGCCCGGGCAGCGTGTTTAAGCAGCACAGCGCGTCCGCGCCTGCGTCCGCGGCCGCCCTGCCCACCGCGGCGATGTCCGCCGCCAGGGGGCCCAGCTTCACGAAGAGCGGCCGCCGCGTCAGCGGCCGCACTGCGGCCACGAGCTCCGCGGCCAGGGCGGGCTCACTTCCGAAGAGGCGGCCCGCGCGGACGTTGGGACAGGAGACGTTGAGCTCCACGGCCGCCACCCCATCTTCGCCCTCCAGCACCTCAACGATCTGCCCGAACTCCTCCACCGTCTGCCCGGCGACGCTGACGATGATGGGGATGCCCAGCGTGCGCAGAAACGGCAGGTCCCGGTGGATGAACCCGGCTACGCCGGGGTTGGGCAGACCCAGGGCGTTGAGCCAGCCGCCGGCGACCTCCACCAGGTCGGGGCGAGGATGGCCCCGCCGCGGCTCCAGCGTCACCGACTTGGTAACGAATCCGCCGTAGGCCCGCAGGTCGACCACCTCCCGCACCTCCCGCCCGAAGCCCAGCGACCCCGCCGCCGCCAGCACCGGCGTGGGGAAGCGGACCCCGGCCATGGTCACTTCCAGCGCGGGGGCGACCCCGCTGGCGGGCTGTGCCGCGCTCATGAGACGGCGGTGGAGGCGAGGCCGTAGCGGGCGTCCACCGGGAAGGGGATCACCGTCGTGACGTCCGCTGCCCCCCAGAGGTACTGCACTAGCCGGTCGAAGCCCAGCCCGTAACCGGCGCGGCGCAGGGGATGGCTTTCCAGCAGCCGCAGGTACGGCTCGAAGACGTCCGCGGCCCCGCCTGCATCCAGCAGCTGCCAGTACATGGGCGAAGTGAGGAGCTTCTGCCGCAGGATAGCCACGTCGTGCTCCCGGACGGACGAGCCGAAAGTCTCCCCGGCCAGGGGCAGCAGCAGGTCGCAGCACTCCACCGTGCCCGCGCCGTCACCGCGTGTGTCCAGCATGTTGAAGAACTTGATCTCCTGGGGATAGCGCACCACCGAGACGATGCCCAACCGCTCGGTCAGCCGGGCCTCATCGGCGGCGGAGAGATCCTCCCCCCAGGTCTTCTCCAGCAGCCGGATTGCCTCCGCGTAGGTGATGACGTGGAAGGTGCGCAGGTCGCGCTCCAGCACCCGGCGCCGCCCCCGAGGCAGCGCCGGGTGCTCCAGGACGGTCTCGATGACGTGGCGGACCAGCCGCTGCTCGTGCGCCACCAGTTCGGCCAGGTCCCAGTCGCGCGCCTCGGCCTCGATGAGCAGGAACTCGCAGAGGTGGCGGCCGTCCGCTCTGGGCTCGGCCCGGAAGGAGCGGCCGCGGGTGATCACCCTGGGAATCCCCCAGCGGACCACGGCCACCTCCAGGTCCAGCTGAGCGGTTTGCCGCAGGAACTGCAGGCGGCCCAGAAAGTCCAGGCGAAAGACGGTGGGGACGTTCTCGCAGGCGCCGGTCCCCGGTGTGATCTCCGGGGTGTCCAGCTCCACGAACCCCTCCCGGCGGGCGCGCGCCCGCAGCGGTTATCATGCCCGCCTTCTGGCAGGCGTGGCTGTTGCTGGGGGTCTATCTGGTTGTGCTAACGCAGGTATGGCGGAATCCGCTGGTATGGTTGGGACTGCTTGGCTCCACTCTGGCTTACCTGCCGCTTG
>JAVKIA010000049.1 GCA_031459715.1 Armatimonadota bacterium
ATCCCACCACAGGGACGCCGCAGGCCAGCGCCTCCAGCACCGTCAGGGGAAAGTTCTCCTGGTGGGAAGGGACTGCAGCCAAATCCGCAGCGCTGTAGACGAGGGAAAGCAGGCGCTCGTTCCGAATCTCCCCCAGGTGCATGTGTGGCACGGAGACCGCAAGTCCCGCACTACCCGTTCCCGCCGTGACCAGCAGCAGTTCCGGTCGCCCGGAGATCTGCTGCAGGGCTCGGGTGAGCAACGAAAACCGCTTGATAGGCCGAGAGATGGGCTCCGCGACAAAGATCACAACCTGGGCGTCCTGCGGTATTCCTAACACCTTCCTGGCAAACCGCCGGTCTCGAGGAGCAAAGATCTCCGTATCCACGCCGTGGGGAATCACGGAGAGGTGGAACCGTCCCACCAAAGGGCTGTGCTTGACCGCCTCGGCTAGCCACCGGCTGGGGCTGACCAGGTAGAGCCGGTCTTGACTTACGGCCTCAAGTGCCGACTGCTTCCGTTCCCAGATCCGCCTGGAGAGGTCCCGTCCGTCGCGCGAGCCAAGCTGTGGGCACTGGCCACAGCCATTGGCGTACTTACCGCAACCGGCGTCCAGATGGCACCCACCTGTGAAAAAACTCATGTCGTGCAGGGTTCGCACCACTGGAACTCGTTTGGGGATGGTGCGGAAAAACGCGCCGAAATCCACAAAGTGAAACATGGAGTGCACGTTGACCACGTCGGCCGCCGGGAGCTGCACCAGGCTGTCGGAACCGTAGGGTGTCCTATCGTCGCTAAATGCTTCGTAGCCCGGCGGCCTTGACCTTCGGTAACGCCCAAACTCCCAACCGACCCGCAGGACCCTCAGGCGCCGGCGGACGCGACTGATGGGGTCCCTGGGCGCGTTGAAGGTCAGCACCGTACGGTCCTCGCTCCGCCGCTCTGCCACGAACATCAGCGAGTCCACTCCCAAACGGCGCAGCGCACAGTGCAGCCGGTACGCCGCGCTGATTCCGCCGCCGCGGTCAAGCCGGCTGAGGTGGATAACCCTCATGCGGTCCTCCCATCACCCCGGTCAGAATAGCCGTTGGGCCCGAGGCTGTCTCCTGCAGGCTGACGGTACAAGGGATTCCAGATCCAGCCATCCACGCAGGCCAGCCAGCGACCATCTTCCAGCTCGTGCGCGTCGACGTGGTGCATGCCACAGGCGTTCCAGGGCGCGTCGGCTCCGGACAGCACAGGGCTACCGGAGACTTCGCGCTCGTCGTATCTTTCCGGTGTCAGCTCCGTGATCTCAAACGCGCGGACCCGGAGCCCGTAGACGGGTTGACACTGCTGCGCGTAGCGGATGATTCGGCCGTCGTGAACGACTATCCGGCCGGCAGGCCGCGCCGTCAGAGGGTTGCCGGTGACGATGGGGCTCATGGGGTGCTCTACCCACGGCCCGAAAAGATCGGCGGCGTGGCACAGGCGGAGATCACCGCATCGGTAGTGGTCATCTGCTTCCACGAACATCCACCACCGCCCCTCATAGTGCAGCAAGGACGGATCCTTGAACGAGTGCCCGGTGAGCAACGTGGCCACGCGGGCCCACCCGGCTGGGAAGCTTCTGGCGCGGTACAGGTGGACAGCGCGCTTCTCCTCCGTTTCCGGTACCATGAAGTATTCAGCCCCCCAGGTGAAGACATACGGGTAGGACAGGTGGAAGGACTCCCGGAGTACGATCTGGTGGTACTGCCAGCGCACCCCGTCCTCGCTCGTGGCCATTCCGATCTCGCCTTTGCCCCGCCGCTCGTTCATGACCTCAAAGAACATATGCCAGACCCCGTTCTCCCTCAGCATGAACGGGTCGGCTACGAACGCTGCCGGGACGTCCGTCACGTCATTTGCCGTGAGGACGGGATTTTCTGCTTCCGGAAGTGGTCTCAGGAGCAGCGGAGAGGGACCTCCATAGATGCCCACCGACCAATGGCGCAGGCGCCACGGCTCAGGGCCGGGCGAAGTCTCGTCCGACGCGCCAAGGATGCGCTGAATCCTCCGCGGCAGCTTGCGGCGAAGCTTGTAAATGGTCTCAGGCAACCGAGACATACCCGGCGCGTCGGACCCAGGCGACGATCTCCTTGAGTGCTGCCTGCAGGTCGAATTTCGGACTCCACCCGGGAAGGGTATGGGACCTGAACTCCACAGTCTGATGAAGGGTGGGGTGAAGTCCCAGCTCCTCTCTCCCGGTATCAGGCCTCGAAAAGCGGCGGCGGACGGCAGCGTAAGAGCTCTCCACTCGGTCCTGCCAGGCGTCGGGGAGGAACATGCAGAGGTGACGGAACGCTGATGTGAGCATCCCTCTGCTGCTGACCCGCTCCGGGCGAAGCGCTACGCTCCTATAAGAAGGCTGCAGGCCCATAGCGGCAGCCACGGGCTCAGCGAAGTCCGCCCACGAAAGTGACGAGAGCTCCGCCAGATGGTGGAAGACCCCAAAGGCGCGCAGAGCGCCGTCCTCGGCGGTCACCACGTGTGCAAGGTAGTCGGCGATGTTCCGAACGTACGTTGCGTTCGACTTGCCCCGGCCCACCGGCTCCTCCATCAGCAGCAACCTGGCCACCTCGGACATCCAGTAGGAACCGGGCCCGATCACGTTCCCCAGGCGCAGGATCACCCTGGCATAGGGAGAATGTCGGGTCTTGAGCAACAGCAGAACCTCGGCCAGCACCTTGGTTTCGATGTAGCCGTCTCCCGTTGCCCACCAAACAGGGACGGGGCGGGGAATGCGGGCAAAGGCGTAACCAAACACGGACTGGGTGCTGAGGTGAATCAGGATCTTCGGAGATAGCTTACGCGCCGTTTCGACTATCTGCCCGATCACCCGCCGGGTCGCTCCGTGGACCTTTGCCGCGCTCAGGTCGCTGGGATACGCGAAGTTTACGATGGCATCGACGGATCCAATTGAACCGGCTTCCGCCAGACTTATCATCGACCGGACGTCGCCGTTTCGGGGGGAAAGGATCCGCTGCCGCACGCTGTTGTGGCTGGCGGTGTACACGTTCCAGCCGCGCCGTAAACATTCGTCGATGAAGAAGGAAGCAACATAGCTTGTCCCGCCAACAAGCAGAACCCGCATTCTACGCCTCAGCAGCCAATGTCTGCACAAGCCATGTGAGAAAGCCGAAGTGCCTGAGGTGCAACGGTGAGTCCTGCTGTCCCAACGCCCAGGTGCGCCACGCCTCCAGGTGCTCCTCCACAAAACAGCCCTGAGAGGTGGCCGCATGGACGGAACGGAGGTCCCCCGCCTGCCTCTGTGAACCGCCGTTGGCCCTGAGGAGAACGGTCCGGGAGTGCCAGGCGGACACCAGAAGCTCACCCTGGTCACCCCGCACGCGGACCACGTTGGCCAGCGGCTCACGCCGGCTCAGCCGGATCGCAAGCGGAATCTCCCCCGAAGGCATGCCCAGGGCCAGATCTGCGTCAAACTCATGCGAGGGCTCCTGAGAGGGCCATCTTTCCAGCCGCAACACTTCCGTCGCTACCGTGCCGGGGGCAAGGTCATCCAGCCCGCAGATAAAGAGAGCCATGTCCAGGACATGGGAACCCAGGTCATAGAGGACCCCGCCGGCGCGTGAGCTCACGGGAAAATCGGAACGCGTGCTCCAGCTCCACCGCAACCCCTCGTACGCCTCGATCCGCCGGATAGTCCCGATTCTCCCGTCCGTAACCAGCGCTCTTGCCGCCACCACGGAGGGGAAGAGTCGGCGGACGTGCCCTACCAGGACGCATCGACGTGTCTCGCGGGTCACCTGCTGCAGGAGGGAATATTGCTCCGTGCTCACCACGGCGGGCTTTTCCACAAGCACGTGGGATCCGGCTTCCAGGTAGTGCTGCGCCCATGCACTGTGATGCTCTGGTGGCGTGGCCACAAGGACTACCGCTGCCCCCGTGCCGTCAAAGGCCGTCGGAGCCGACACGCAGAACGGTCGTGCTCCCCGGAATTGCGAGGCCAGGAAGGCAGCGGCCTTCGCGTCGGGATCGAGGCAATACCTCACCCGGAGAAGCCCCTGCCGCTCCAGCCAGGCCAGAGCGGGCAGATGGAAGCGCCTGGTCACAGCACCGCAGCCCACAATGTCCATGGTGGCTGTTCTGCGCACCTGTGCTCCCAGCGTCCCCTGCAGCATCATCCTGGTTTCGCCAGTGGCCGAATGTTGATGTCGGTGACTTCGGCGGTTCGCGGCAGGCAGAGGGCGCTCAACACCATGGCAGCCACATCCTCAGGCTGCACCAGGCGGTCCGGTCGGTAGGGCCGCCCCTCCATCCCGTGGATAGCCGCCTGCAGCGGTGTCGCTGTGCGTCCCAGGAAGACGCTGAGCACACGGATCCCGTCGGCGTTGACCTCATCCCGCAGGCTGTCGGCCAGCGCTTTCAGCGCGTGCTTTGTGGATGCATACTGGCTGACATGCTGCCGTGCGTTCAGGCCGGCACTGGAGTTGATGAATACCACCTGTCCCCGCCGTCGCCTGAGCATGGGCAGCAGGTGCCGCGTCACCTGGTACGCGGCCCGGACATTGATCCGGTACTGCCGGTCCAGGTCCTCCACGGGCGCCTCCTCCACCGGGCCCCGGGCATAGGTCCCTGCGCTGTGCACTAGCACGTCGATCCCCGGGAAGGACTGCAGGTGCTCGACCAGCGCGGCGATCTCCCCGTCGTCAGCCAGGTCGGTGGGGAAGGACTTCGCGTCCCCTCCTGCGTCCCGTGCGGCCTGCGCAACCACCTCCAGTTCAGCCTCGCGCCGCGCCACGAGGGCTACGGTCGCCCCTTCCCGGGCCAGGGCCAGGGCGATGGCCCGCCCCACGCCGCTACTGGCCCCGGTCACGACGGCGATTTGCCCGGAGAGCTGCGCCATGCCAGCCTCTCCTCGGCCAAGGCGGGCTGCGGGGCCTCCGCCAGCAGGCCGTGCGAAGCCAGCGCCCCCGCCGCCTCTCGGATCAGCCCAAACGGCAGTCCGCTCCTCTCTGCCACACCCAGCAGCGAGTGGGCGCCGTCCGAGAGGTTCAACACCCACAGGAGCGCCATCTCCCAGGTGCGCCCGGACGTTGCGCCGCCGATCGATCCATAGAGCCCGCGTCTGCCGAGCTGCGGTTCGCCCTTGGGGTGAAGGTTGAGGTAGCGGCGGTTACCCTCGAGCACCTCGCACACCGCCAGAAACACCGAGAGCGACTCTGCCAGCGCCCGCGGGCGGACCAGGCTCAGGTTGTCGGCGGAGGTGTGGTATTCGGGGAAGCGGCCGTGTGGTGTCCGGGAGAGGACCCCCACCGGAAGGTTGAAGCCCGGGGAGCAATACTGCCGCTCGTCATACCCGTAGGGAGAGAAATCCACGATCTGGGACGGGATGTCTGCCTGCCGCAGCACATGCTGGACCGCACGGTCGATCTCCGCGTCGCCCCGGCGGCTCCTCTTGTAGGTAAATCCACCGGGGTCTCCCAGGCAGGCCGCCACCAGGCCGTGGCGGATGCGGGAGAGGCCTGATTCGTTGAGCGCCAGCCAGGTAATGGAGCCGATCGTGCCGGGGATGAAGAGAAACCTGTAGGAGTAGCGCCGCGGAAGGTCGGAGAGCAGCTTCGCCAGGTAGGTGGCCACGGCAATGCCTGAGAGGTTGTCGTTGCACAGCGACGGATGGCAGACGTGAGTGGAGATGAGCACCTCATCCCGCTCATCCCCCTCCAGAAAGACCTCGCCGAAAGTGAGGAAGCCGTCTTCCAGCGTGGCGTCGATACAGACCTCATATTCATCCTCGGGTAAGGCCAGGAGGCTGTTGTGGCTCAGGCAGAAACCCCAGGTCTCCCTGTAGTACGAGGTACGGTACGGAATCCACTCGGGCTGCTCCGGCAGGGTGAACAGGTGTTCCTTCAGCTCCCGCAGGGACATCCGTTGCTGCACCGGTACGCTGTAGCTCACCACGTGCAGGTTTGACCTGTGGAAGTCGATCACCCGCTCGCCGCGGGAGTTCTTCACGTAGGCGTCACGGATATTCCACTCGCGGGGAACGGTCCAGTCGAGCACTCGTGTGCCGCTGGGCACCTCGTGGACCTGGAGGGGGACAAGCGCCGCCAGGCGCGCCAGCGTCTGACGGACGCCGTTCCCGGTGATGCTGCGGCAGATGGGGTACAGCTCCTCGATGAGGGCGTAGAGGCCGGCCCCCAGCTGGTCCAGGTCCAGTCCGGCACGCAGGTCGGCAATACCTCTCATGGTCTGGTGGAAACTTCGGGCACGAGGTCGGGATAGGATCGGTCGCGCTCTGAGATGACGCGCTCGGCGACCGGCGGCCACTCAATCCCGACGGCCGGGTCGTTCCAGCGGATGCCCCGCGCGTACTCCGGCCTGTAGGCCTGCGACATCAGGTAGAATACCTCGGAGTCATCCTCCAGCGTCTGAAAACCATGGGCGCACCCTTCGGGCACATAGACCATTCGCCGGTTTTCCCCCGTGAGCACCACAGCCTCCCAGCGCAGGTACGCCGGGGAGCGGGGACGGATGTCCACAAGAACGTCGAAGATGGCCCCACGTATACAGCGGACGCTCTTAGCCTCGGCAAAGGGGCTGGCCTGGTAGTGCAGGCCGCGCAGCGTCCCTTTCTTGCGATTGAAGGAGATATTGCACTGGACGACCGTCGGGTTGAGTCCGTGCGCCTCGAATTCTTCCCGGCACCAGCTCCGCGCGAAGAACCCCCGTCCGTCCTCTCTGCGCTCCAGGTCGATGACGTAGGCGCCGGGTATGCGCAACGGTGTGAAGATCACGGGATTACCTGGACCTCCGGAATAGGCACGATAAAAGCGCCTCCCCAGGCTCTCACGTAGGCCAACTGCCGTACGATCTCGTGCTTCAGGTTCCAGGGCAGGATCAGCAGGTAGTCCGGCCGCGTCTCGCTGATGCGCTGAGGGGCATAGATGGGAATGTGCGAGCCGGGAAGATACCGTCCCTGCTTGTGAGGGCTGCGGTCAACGGTGTAGTCAATGAAGTCGGTGCGGATCCCGCAGTAGTTCAACAGGGTGTTGCCCTTGGCCGGTGCACCGTAAGCGGCAATGGTCCGCCCATGGTCTTTGACCTGGATGAGAAACTCCAGCAGGCGGCGCTTCGTGGCCTTCACCTGTTCACCGAAGGCGCGGTAGCGCTCCAGACGCCGCACACCCCACTGCTCCTCCTCTTGCAGCAGGCTGACCACGCGAGCCTCGATGGGTTTGCTCTGGTCAGCAGTATGCCGGACATAGACCCGCAGAGAGCCGCCGTGGGTGGGAATCTGCTCCACGTCAAACACCTCAAGGCCGTGGGCAGCGAACACATCCCTCGCCGCGCTGAAGGAGAAGTAGGAGAAGTGCTCGTGGTAGATGGTGTCAAACTGGTTCCCCTCCATCAGACGAACGAGATGTGGGAATTCCATAGTCAGGACGCCCAGGGGCTTCAGCGCCACCTTCAGGCCTGCCACGAAGTCGTTCAGGTCGGGCACATGAGCCAGTACGTTATTGCCGATGAGGAGGTCGGCCTGTATGCCTTCGCCCGCCAGCGCGGCGGCCGCCTCTCGGCCAAAGAACCGCACCAGAGTGGGAATGCCCCGCTGCTCCGCCGCGGCGGCTACATTGGCCGCCGGCTCGATGCCCAGCACAGAGATACCCTTCTCCCGAAAGTACTGCAGAAGGTACCCGTCGTTGCTGGCCACCTCGATGATCCGGGAGGTGGCATCCAGACCAAATCGGGAGACGACGGCTTCCACGTAGGCGCGGCAGTGTTCCAGCCAGGTATCGGAGTACGAGGAGAAGTAGGCGTAGTTCGAAAAAAGCGTCTCCGGGGTGACGTAATCCTCCAGTTGCACCAGAAAGCAGCGGTCGCACACCAGGAGTCGCAGCGGGTAGAAGGGTTCCATCCGGTCGAGGTCAGCCGGGGCCAGATAGGCATTGGCCAGGGGCTGGCAACCCAGATCTACGACCAGATGGCTGAGAGGCGCCAGGCAGAAACGGCACCGCTGCCGCTGTGCCGCCACCCCGGAAGTCAGCCGCTCAGTCGCTGGCTCGACGCCAGAAGAAGCCCGCATCGATTTGTCCGCTCTCCACCAGGTACTTCAGTTGCTTCACCCGTGTGAACGCCCGGAAGTCGAAGGTTTCCGCACTGAGCTGAATGCGCTCAAAGAGCTCCACCAGTTCCCTGGCCCCATCCCAGGCCGTGCGCCGGGGCCTGAAGGCGGGGAGCAGGACCCGAATCTTGTCGAAGGAGACACGGTAGCTGCGCGTGTCCCCATCCCGCGCCCCCAGGGTAACGCGGCATCCCGGCAGGACAGAGGCGACAATGTCGGCGATGTCGCGGATGCGGTAGTTCTCCCCGGTCTGCCCCACGTTGAAGACCTGACCGTGCACCACCTCTCGCGGCGCCTCCAGCGTGCAGGCCACCGCCTCACAGATATCCAGCACGTGCGCCAGGGGCCGATGAGGTGTCCCGTCGCTGGTCAGGCGGATCTCCTTCGTCGTCCAGGCCCAGCCGGCCAGGTTGTTCAGCACCAGGTCGAAACGCATCCTGGGCGAAGGACCGTAGGCCGTGGCGTTCCGCAGCATTGTAGGGGAGAAATCATCTCCCGCCATGCGGCTCAGCTCCTGCTCTACCAGGACCTTGCACCTGGCGTAGGCCGTCTGGGGGACCGGCGTGGACTCCTCCGTCTTGTACTCTCCATCTCCGATCCCGTACACACTGCACGAGGAGGCGTAGACGAACCGGGGGACGCGGACCGCCTTGCATTTCCGGGCCAGCCCCACCGAGCCCAGGTAGTTGATCTGGTGCGTGATCTCGGGCCGCAGTTCCCCCAGGGGGTCGTTGGAGAGTTCCGCCAGGTGCACTACGGCGTCGAACCCCCTCAGGTCTTCCTCCTGGACGCTACGCACGTCCTTCCTGATGCATTCCGGTACCGGCAGGTCCGCCTGGTAGAGCCAGCCGTCGCGGAAGAAGCCTGTGTCCAGCCCCACGACGGTGTGTCCTCTAGTCAGCAGGTGCGCTGCCAGGAGCGTTCCAATGTAACCCTGGGCGCCGGTCACCAGGATCTTCATGCTCTCAGGTCTGCAGGAAGAGGTCTTATCGCGGCTACAGGCAGAAGACGTTGCCGGAGGGATCAGGGCACGTTAACTCCAGACGTCAGTCCCAGATCTTCCAGGGAGCGCGCCCCGAATTCCACAGCTCCTCCAGCATGTTCTTCTCTTTGAGTGTGTCCATGCAGGACCAGAACCCTGGGTGGCGGTAGCCCATCAACTGCCCGTCCCGGGCCAGCCGGACCACGGCATCCCGCTCCCACACCGTGTCGTCGCCGTCCACGTAGTCAATGGCCTTCCGGTTCAGGACAAAGTAGCCCCCGTTGATCCAGCCCTCACTGGTCTCCGGTTTCTCATAGAACTCCACAATCTGGTCCCCGTCGAAGGCGATGCGGCCGAACCGCGCCGGCGAACGCACCGTGGTCACCGTGGCCAGCTTCCCGTGCGACCGGTGGAACTCCAGGAGCCTGCGAATATTGATATCCGCCACCCCGTCGCCATAGGTGAACATGAAGGTCTCATCGTCCGCCAGCCAGGAGCGCAGCCGCTTCAGCCGGCCGCCGGTCTGCGTGTACAGGCCGGTGTCCACCAGGTGGACTTTCCAGCCGGGCTGCTTGCCGCCGTTGTGGATGATGGTCTCCCCGGTGGCCAGGTCCACCGAGATGTCATTGTTCAGGGCGTAGAAGCTGAGGAAGTACTGCTTGATCACTTCGCCCTTGTAGCCCAGGGCGATGATGAACTCATTGAACCCGTGCGCGCCGTAGATATTCATGATGTGCCAGAGGATGGGTTTCCCTCCTATCTCGATGGAGGGCTTGGGGCGCAACGTGGTTTCCTCTGAGAGACGTGATCCGAATCCGCCTGCGAGAATGACCACTTTCATCAGCTCTCGCCTCCTGTGACCACAAGCCCCGAAGGCTCTGCCCCCAGCGATACCCGAGGAGAAGCGGCAGGGGGAGCTCCCACCTGCCTGGAGGACATTTCCCGGCTGCTGATCCAGCGGGCGGCAGCCAGGAAGTCGGGGACGATCTGCACCGGAGCGCGATTGCCGTCCAGCTCTGCGGCAGTGATGCTCCCCAGGCCTGTCTGGACCAGGATCACCTGCATGCCCAGGCGCCACCCGGCCTCCAGATCGGCCCGGCTGTCCCCTACCAGGTATGAGCCCCCAAGCTTAAGACCCAGCTCGGCGGCCGCCTGCCGGAACAGCAGCGTACCAGGCTTCCGGCAGCGGCAGCCCTCCTCCGGCCGGTGGGGGCAGAGGTAGATGCCGTCCAGACGGCCGCCGGCCCGGGAGATCTGGGCACGCATCCGGGCGTGGATCCGCGCGACCTCCGCTCCTGTGACCATGCCCCGGTTGATCGCGGACTGGTTCGTCACCAGAACCACAGGCAGCCGCAGTGCGGCCAGCAGTCGGAGCGCCTCCTTCGACCCGGGAAGCCAGCGGAACTCGGCCCACGTCTTCACGTAGGCGGGGGAGTTCTCGCAGAGCACTCCGTCCCGGTCCAGAAAGACCGCCCGCCGCAGGCTAGGAGGTGCCGGCCGCTGCAACTGTTCCCGCTCCATTGCGGATCCGCGCCCGCAGGCTGGTGCAAAGCGCGTGGGCGATGACCAGATGCATGTCCTCGATCTGCTCCATCACGTCTGTGGGGACCACCACGCTGACATCGGCCAGACCCTGTAGCTCTCCTCCATCCCCTCCCGTAAGCCCCACCGTGACTGCCCCGGCCTTCCGCGCCCAGCGCAGCGCGGCCACGATGTTGGCGGAGTTGCCGCTGCCGCTGATAGCGACGAAGACGTCGCCGGGGCGGAGGAAGTTGGCCATCTGCTCCACGAAGATCCGGTCATAAGAGGTATCGTTCGCCCAGGCGGTGATCAGGGGAACGTTGTCCGTCAGGGCGATGGCTCGGAATCGGGGCCAGCCGGGGACAGCCGCTCCCTTGTTCAGGTCGTTGGCCAGGTGGGAAGCGGTGGACGAGCTGCCACCGTTTCCGGCGATGAAGATGGTGCGCCCCTGGCGCCATGCCTGGAAGAGCACCTCCTCCACCCGGGCCAGAGCCTCTCCCGGCAGGCGGAGGAGCGCGTCCGCCAGACTATTGATGTACCGGGATGGTTCCACGGACCGTCCTGGCTTCCACAGGGCTCCTCAGTGGCCGCCCCACCAGCAGGCGGAGGAAAGAGCGGATCATGATCTCCACGTCCACCCAGATGGTGTAGTTCCGGATGTAAAACAGATTGGACTCCATCTCCTCCTCGACGGTGGCTGCTCCGTAGAGGGCCCAGCGGCCGGTGATGCCCGGCTTGACCGTCATCAGGTTAGGGATCCAGCGCTCATAGGTACGGTGCTCCTCGACGGGAATGGGCCGCGGGCCCACCAGGCTCATCTGTCCCAGCAGGACGTTGATCAGTTGAGGCAGCCGGTCCAGCCCCAGCCGGTAGATGGCGGCCTGCGCCCGGCTCCCCGGCCGGGCGGTCTGAAACACCCAGTAGGAGAAGGGGCGTCCGCGGCGACCCAGTGCCTGCACCCGGCGCAGGGGTGGGCGCACGCCGTTTCGCACCAGGATTCCCGCCAGGAGCGCCATCACCGGTATCGCCAGCGGCAGGGTCAGGATGGCCGCCCCGTAGTCCATCAGCCGCTTCAGGAAGGCATCCAGCCCGGTGACGCGGATTCGCTCCACGGTCAGCATGGGCACGAAGCCCAGTTGGTGCACCTTAAGCTGCGTGGCCAGAATGTCGCGAAAGTCCGGCACCAGGCGGATGGTGCGTCCGTTCAGGCTGGGGGCCGAGCGGATGAGCTCCTGAAAGCTCTCCCAGGCCACAGCCGTGGGCACGGCAATCAGCTCGTTCGCCCCGACCTCGTGCATGATGCGCTCCACGGCGCTGGGCGGCCCCAGGACTTGCAGCCCGTTGGTCACCGGCGTGCCCGGGGGCAGGTAGTCGTCGACGAAGCCCACCACCTGTACGCCGGCATGCCTGACCTGCTGGAAGTGGCGGGCCAGGGAGATCCCCGGCCCTCCCGCCCCCACAATCACCGCGCGGGAGAGCAGGTATCCCCGCCGCCGCAGGAAGCGTATGAGGCGGCGGGCAATGAACCGCCCGGATAGCACCAGCACCACCGAGAGCAGCCAGACCAGCACCACCAGGCGGCGCGACGGCGCGACCTCCCCCAGCACCTTCCCCCAGAACCCCAGCACGATCAGGCCGAAGGCCGTGAGGGTGCAGCCATAGATGACCCGCCCGTACTCCACCGATCCTTCCAGGAGCTCGTCCAGGACGTAGAGGCGGTTCAGCGAGAAGAGCGCGATCGCCGCCGGCAGCACTACCGCCAGGGAGAGGAGGTAAGCGAAGCCGCCGCTTCCCCACGGGTGTCCCGAAGCCACGCGGTGGGCCACGGCCAGCGCTATTCCCATGCCCGTCGTGTCCAGCACCACCAGCCCGGCGACCAGGAGGCGGCGCTGGCCGCTAGGCATGCCTCACCGCCTCCAGGGGCATGGAGTTGTTCACCAGGATCTTGGCTCCGTCGAAGTCGATGTTGAAGTCCATCCGCCGCAGCCCCAGAGCCTCCAGCGCCTCGGTCACCCTGGCCGCGGCACCGGGAGGGCAGTAGAGCATGAGGAATCCGCCTCCGCCGGCACCGGTGATCTTTCCTCCCACGGCTCCATGAGCCCGTGCGGTTTCGTAACACTCGTCAATGTGCGGAGTGGTAATCCCTGAGGCCAGACGCTTCTTCTGCTCCCACGACGCATGCAGGATCTCACCAAACGCCCCCAGCGCCCCTGTCTCCAGCGCCCGCCGCGCCTCCAGCGCCATCCGCTTGATGGCGTGCAGTGAGCCCACCACAGCCGGATCGCCGGAGTCGATGGACTGGCGCTGCTCCCGCAGCACCCTGGCCCCCTCGCGCGCCACCCCGGTGTAGAAGAGGAGCACACTGCGCTCCAGGGCTCCCAGGGTCTCTGCAGAGATGCGCAGCGGCTCCACGGTGACCCCATCCTGGGTGAAGGTGATGACGTTGATGCCCCCAAATGCCGCCGCGTACTGATCCTGCTTGCCGATGGGCAGGCCCAGCTTCTCGATCTCGATGAAGCAGGCCAGCTCGGCGATCTCCTCCTTGGAGAGGGTCAACCCGAGCAGGTTGCTCACCGCCTTGATGATGGCTACGGTCACCGTGCTGGAGGAGCCCAGGCCGGTTCCGGGAGGCACCTGCGAGGCCAGAAACATGGACAGACCTTCCCGGATGTCGAAGTGGTTGAGGACGGCCCGCGGCAGCGCCAGGTCGCCCTCCCAGAGCATGTCCTGCCCTACCGGCTGGCGGTGGAAGGTCTGGTAGTCGGAGGACATGATCTGAATGTTCTCGCCCCTGTGCACGGTAAGGAAGACGTAAAAGTACTTGTCAATGGCCGCGCTGACCACCATGCCCCCGTAGCGGGTGAAGTACGCCGGCAGGTCGGTTCCTCCACCTGCGAAGCTGATTCGGACCGGAGCGCGAGCGATCAGCATGTGCCCACCATAGCTCTCAGGTGCGGAGCGGGCGAAAGAAAGGCCGGTCTAGCTGCGGCTGTGCGCGTAGTAGCGGTAAGACGTGATCTCGCTACCGTCCACAGGGACCTGGTTCAGGACCATGCCGACCACGTGTACCCCGTGCAGGCGGCGTTTCATCACGTAGTCCACCCCCCGCGGCGACGTCCCTGCCCGCACCACCAGCAGGATGCCATCCAGCAAAGAGGCCAGGAGGGAGGTGTAGGCCACCGCCCGGATTGACGGCATGTCCACGATGACGAAGTCGGCCTCTTCGCGCAGGCCGCCGAAGAGTCTGTCCAGTGCCGCCGGCCGGATCAGCGCCGTGGGATTGGACACTTTGGGTCCCGCCGGCAGGATAC
>JAVKIA010000050.1 GCA_031459715.1 Armatimonadota bacterium
TGCACCCGCGGACGGACGGCCGTCACCAGCTCCTCGGCCAGGCGCAGCCCCAGCTCGCGGGCGTTCCGGGAAGCCTGGCGGAAGCTGTCCCGCAGGGCCGCGGGGATGGACATTCCCGGCACCTCGTTGTGCAGGAACTCGGCGTGGCGCAGCCCGTGCAGGGGGAGGATCCCCACCAGCAGCGGCACCGGCAGCGTGCCCACGCGGTCCAGCACCCGGTCCAGCGTGGCCGGCTCGAAGATGGGCATGGTGCAGAGGAAGTCCACGCCGGCGCGCAGCTTGGCCTCCAGGGCGCGCAGCTCGCGATCCAGGTCCCGCGCCCCCATGTTCAGAGCGGCCCCCACCAGGAAGGTTGTGGCCTGTCCCAGCTCTCCGCCGGCCAGGTCACGCCCCTGGTTGAACTGCTTGACCACCCGGATCAGCCCCGAGGGCTTCACCTCGGAGACGGCGGAGGCGCTGGGATAGTCCCCCAGTTGGGGCAGGTCACCGCGCAGTACCAGGATGTTGCGGATGCCCAAAGCGTGCAGGGCCAGCAGGTCGGACTGCATGCGCAGCAGGGTGCGGTCGCGGGTAGTGAAGTGCAAGATTGTTTCCATCCGCGCCTCGGCCTGGATGCGCAGGCACATGGCCCACGGGCTCATGCGCAATCGGGCCATGGGGTTGTCCGGGACGTTGATGGCATCGGCACCGGCCTGGCGCAGTAGGCGGCAGGCCTCCAGCTCCGGTCCTTCCTGCGTGCCGCGGGGCGGCGCCACCTCCACGCTGAGGACGAGGCGGCGGCCCAGTCGCGCGGCCAGAGGAGACGGCGCCGGTCGGGGCGGGGGCGGGGCCGCAGGGACGGTGACCCGCGGGCGCAGGCGCGGCGGCGGGGGCGGCGAGACGGCGCGCAGGACCTCCCGCATGGCCCTGATGTGCTCGGGGGTCGTCCCGCAGCACCCGCCTACCACACTCACGCCCAGCTCCACCATCTGCCGGGTGTAGTCGGCCATATACTGCGGGGTGGAGAAATAGAGGATTCTCCCGTCCACGTACGCGGGGAAACCGGCGTTGGGCATTGCCGACAGCGGCGTGCGGCTTATCAGGACCATCTGCTCCATGACCTCGAGCACGCCCCTGGAGCCGACGCTGCAGTTGGCCCCGATCACCGCCGCCCCCAGCGCCTCCAGCCGGGCGACGATCTCCGCGGGGGTGTGCCCGAGCAGCGTCCGCCCCTCGTGGGTGAAAGTCATCTGTGCGATCACCGGGAGGCCGGTGGCCTCCCGCGCTGCGGCCACCCCCTCGGCCAGCTCCTGCAGGTCACTGAAGGTCTCGAAGATGAGGACGTCCACTCCGCCCTCCTCCAGGGCCCTGGCCTGCTCGGCAAAGGCCTGACGCGCCTCGGCAGGCTTCACCCCACCCAGGGGAGCCAGCGGACGGCCGATGGGACCGATGGAACCGGCGATCCAGACCCACCGTCCTGCGGACTCTCGGGCCTGGCGGGCCAGCTCCGCCCCGGCGAGGTTGATCTCCCGCGCGCGCTCCGCCAGCCCGTGGGAGCCCAGCTTGAAGCGGTTCGCCCCGAAGGTGTTAGTCTCGATGAGCTCCGCGCCGGCAGCCAGGTACTCCTCGTGGATGGCCCGCACCAGCTCGGGCCGTTCCACGTTCAGCGCGTCGAAGCACCGGTCGAAGGGGACGCCGCGGGCGTAGAGCATGGTGCCCATGGCGCCGTCCGCCAGCAGGGGCCCGCGCTCCAGGCGCGCCTGGAAGCTCTCTGGTGCCTGACCGGACATCCTACGCCCCCAGTGCCGACTCGACCCTCACGTGCTACTCCCCTAAGACCGACTTGGCGATGATGATTCGCTGGATCTCCGAGGTTCCCTCGCCGATCTCGGTGAGCTTGACGTCGCGGTAGATGCGCTCCACCGGGTAGTCCTTAATGAAGCCGTACCCCCCGTGGATCTGCACCGCCCGGGCCGCCGCGCGGGCCGCGGCCTCGGAGGCGTAGAGCTTGGCCATGGAGGCCTCCCGGCGAAAGGGGCGTCCCTGGTCCGCCAGCACCGCGGCCCGGGCCACCAGCAGCCAGGCGGCGTCCAGCTCCGCCGCCATGTCCGCCAGCATAAAGGCGATGGCCTGGTGCTCCACGATGGGCCGGCCGAACGCCCGCCGCTGCTGCCCGTACTCCACGCTGGCCTGCAGCGCCGCCCGCCCCAGCCCCACGGCCATGGCGCCGATGCCGATGCGACCCCGCTCCAAGGTGCGCATCGCCTGGTGGTAGCCCTGGCCGGGGCGGCCGATCAGGTTCTCCGCAGGGACCTCGCACTCGTCGAAGACCACCTCGGCGGTGTCGCTGCTGCGCACGCCCAGCTTGTCTTCCTTCTTGCCCACGCGCAGTCCGGGGGTCTCCCGCTCCACGATGAAGGCGGAAATCCCCTCCCGCCCCCGCTGCGGGTCGGTCACCGCCATCACCACGTAGATCCCCCCCACGGAACCCTGGGTGATAAAGACCTTGGTCCCGCTCAGGTACCAGCAGTCCCCGCGGCGGACGGCGCGCGTCTGAATGGCGGCGGCGTCGCTGCCGGCGCCGGGTTCGGTGAGGCACCACGCCCCCAGGGCCTCTCCCGAGGCCAGCAGGGGCAGGTAGCGTTGCTTCTGCGCCTCGTCGGCGAAGTACACGATGTGCCCCGTGCACAGGGAGTTGTGCGAGGCCACCGCCAGGGCGATCCCCCCGTCTCCCCAGGCCAGCGCTTCGATGGCCAGAGCGGTGCTCAGCATGTCCAGGCCCGCCCCGCCGTAGTCGGCGGGCACGGTCATGCCCCACAGGCCCAGCGCGGCCAGCTTGGGCACCAGCTCCAGGGGGAATCTGCCTTCCCGATCCCACTCCCGCGCGTGCGGCCGGATCTCGCGCGCGGCGAAGTCGCGCACCGTCTGGTGGAGCAGGCGCTGCTCGTCCGTGAGCTGGAAGTCCACGAGGTCTAGCCCTTCACCACGCCAATGGGCCGGGCGCGCACCACGCGGCGGCTGATCCCGGCATGGTGGCAGACATCCACCACGTCGGCCACGTCCTTGTAGGCCGGCGAGGCCTCCTCCGCCAGCAGGGAGCGGTCCTGCGCCCGCACGATGATCCCCCGCTGCCGCAGCTGGTCGGCCACGTCCACGCCACGCAAGGCGCGCACCGCCGCCCTGCGCCCCAGCACACGCCCCGCGCCGTGACAGGTGGACCCAAAGGTGAGGCGCATGGCCTCTTCGGTGCCGGTGGCCACGAAGGAGTAGCGGCCCATGTCCCCGGGGATGAGCACGGGCTGCCCGATGGCGCGATAGCGGGCGGGGATCTCGGGGTGGCCGGGAGGATAGGCGCGGGTGGCCCCCTTGCGGTGCACGCAGAGGCGGAGGCGGCGTCCCTCTACCTCGTACTCCTCCACCTTGGCGATGTTGTGGGCGACGTCGTAGACCAGGTCCATGCCCAGCTCGCGCTCGCTGCGCCCGAAGACCCGCTCGAATGCCTCCCGTGTCCAGTGGGTGATCAACTGGCGGTTGGCCCAGGCGAAGTTGGCCGCGGCGCACATGGCCCCAAAGTAGTCCTGCCCCTCCGGCGAACGGAAGGGGACACAGGCCAGCTGCCGGTCCACCAGCTGGATGTGGTACTTCTGCGCGTTGGCCCGCTCGGCCACGCGCAGGTAGTCGGTGCAGACCTGGTGGCCCAGCCCGCGGGAGCCGCAGTGGATGAAGACCACCACCTGCCCGGAGAAGAGCCCCAGCGCCTCAGCCGCCGCCGGGTCGTAGACCTGGTCCACCACCTGGACCTCCAGGAAGTGGTTGCCCGAGCCAAGCGTCCCCACCTGCGCCTTGCCACGGGACTTGGCCTGGGGGCTCACTTTGTCCGGGTCCGCCTGAGGCAGGGCGCCCCCGGCCTCGCAGGTCTCCAGGTCCTCCCGCCGGCCGTAGCCCTGGGCCACCGCCCAGCGGGCCCCGTCCTTGAGGGCGCCGTCCAGGCGGGCGGCTTCCAGCTTGAGGCGGCCGGTGGCGCCCACCCCGGAGGGGACGGCGCGGAAGAGGACGTTGACCAGCTCCTCCAGGTGGGGACGGACGTCCTCCTCGCGCAGGTTGGTGCGGATGAGGCGGACGCCGCAGTTGATATCGTAGCCGACCCCGCCCGGTGAAACGACGCCCTCATCCAGGTCAAACGCCGCTACACCGCCGACCGGAAACCCATACCCCCAGTGAATGTCGGGCATGGCCAGTGAGTAGCCCACGATGCCGGGCAGAGTGGCCGCATTGGCCACCTGCTCCAGCGCCTGCTCCTCGGCGATCTGGCGCAGCATCCGCTCGTCGGCGAAGACCAGGCCGGGCACGCGCATCCCGGACTTGTAAGTGCGGGGGATCTCCCAGCGGTAGTCGTCGATCTTGCGCAGGATACGGGTCCAGGGGGTGCGGCCGGCCCGCTCCGCGGTCTCCTCAATCTCCTGCCGCGCGTCCTCCATCATGGCTCCCTTCACCCTGCCGATGAAAAAGCCCCTCATGCTCCCATGAGGGGCCCGGTGATCGCGGCGTGCGGCACAACCTAGAAGGGCATCGCCTCGACCGCCTTGATCTCCGGGACGTACTCCTTGAGGATCCGCTCTACTCCCGCCTGCAGCGTCATCATGGAGTACATGCAGCCCACGCAGGCGCCCACCAGCCGCAGCTGCACGATGCCGTCCACGATGTCCACCAGCTCCAGGTCGCCGCCGTCGCCCTGGACGGCGGGGCGTATCATGTCCAGCACCTCCTCCACCCGGGCACGCAGCGCCTGGTCGGCGTCGGTGGTAGCCTCGCCGCCGCTGATTAGTGACATGCCGTCAGCCATGGGAGCCTCCTATGTCCGCCCGCCGGAGGTCTGCCCTCCGCCACTGGCCTGTGCCTGCTCGCAGGGGTCGGCCTCCCCCGGGTCTTCGGCGGTGGTGAAAGAGTGACCGCAGCCGCAGGTGGAGATGGCATTGGGGTTGCGCAGGGTGAAACCTTCCCCCATCACCGACCGCGTGTAGTCGATCTGCGCGCCGCGCAGCAGACGCACGGCCAGCCCGTCCAGCAGCAGACGCACACCGTGCTGGTCGACGACCTGGTCCCCCGGCTGCACCTCCGTGTCCAGGGTCATGCCGTAAGTGTAGCCGGAGCACCCGCCCCGACTGACGAAGAGGCGCAGGTGCGTCCCGTCCGGTTCCTGGGCCAGGAGCTCCTTCACCTTGGCGGCAGCGGCAGCGCTGATGCTGACCACAGGATTCTGAGTGATGGCCATGGTGGCTTCATTCTAGCCGCGGCGGTTTCGGCCTGTCAAATTGGCCGACACTCCTCCGGCGCTTTGAAGGCCCTGGTGATCAAAGTAGCAGAAACCCCTACGAAGTGCCAGGTTCCCGAGGGCGCTCGAAGACGAAGATCTTCTCCCTGGGGATTACCATCCTCACCTTCCCCCGAGCTAGCGGCGTGCGGTGATCGGCCATGAGTACTTCGTCTCCCACTCGAACGTACGCCCGGTATCCAGCGCCCAGGAACAACACGTCCACCACCTCGCCGTCGGCCCAGGCCGTTCCAGCCGGTGGCGGAGTAGCCCGCTCGGGGACGGTGTCCAGTGGCACCAAATCGATGTCCTCGGCCCTCACCATCAGCGTCCCACGGTGGGATGGTCGGATGAGACCATCTGAGTCTACCGTCGCGGCCAGTACGTTGGTGGCGCCCAGGAACTCGGCCACGAAGGGGTCGGCAGGGTGGGCGTAGACCTCCTCGGGCCGTCCGGCCTGCGCCACGCGGCCGCTATCCATCACCACCACCAGGTCGGCGATGCTCATCGCTTCCTCCTGATCGTGAGTCACGTAAATGGTGGTGATCCCGGTACGCCTCTGCAGCGCCCGGATCTCGACGCGTACCCTGTGCCGGATCTTGGCGTCAAGGTTGGAGAGCGGCTCGTCCAGCAGCAGCACCTGAGGGCGGACCGCCACGGCGCGGGCCAGGGCCACGCGTTGCTGTTGCCCTCCAGAGAGTTCACGCGGCCTGCGGTGCTCGATGCCGGAAATGCGGTCCAGCTCCACCAGCTCCAGGGCCTCCCGTACGCGTCGAGGGATGTCGGGGGCTGGCACCTTCCGCAGCCGCAACCCGAAGGCCAGGTTCTCGAAGACAGTCATGTGCGGCCACAGAGCGTAGTTCTGAAAGACCATGGCACAGTCGCGGACCTGGGGGGGCAGCAGGGTGACATCTCGCTCGCCCATCCACACCCGACCGCTGTCGGGAGCCACAAAGCCGGCCAGGCTGCGCAATAGCGTGGTCTTGCCGCACCCTGAGGGCCCCACGATGACCGTAAGAGCGCCCGAGGGGAACGCCTGCGTCACCCCGTCCAGGGCGGTGACGAACCCATAGCGCTTGGTCAGACCCTCGACCCGGACCTCCATGGCGCCACTTCAGACATTTCCCTTACAGCCGGCCGAAGAAAGCCAAGTATTCGGCGCGCAGGAAGCGCTCCATGAGGAGCAGCAGGATGAGGCCCGGGGCCATCAGAACCAGCGCGGTCACCGACGCGATCTGCATCTCGTAGCCCAGGCTGGCCGTGTACATGTACACCGGCAGCGTAGTGACGTAAGGTGCGCCCACCAGCAGGGTACCCGTGAACTCGTCCAGGGAGTAGATGAAGACCAGTATCCCGCTGGCGACGATGCCTGGAGTAGCCAAGGGAAGCGCGATGTGGAAGAAAGTTCGCGTGAGCGAGGCGCCCAGGTTGATGGCAGCTTCCTCCAGGTCCTCCCCGATGGCCCGGAACACCGCGGTCATGGTCCACACCGCATAGACCAATCCGCCCACGAGGTGGATTAGCACCACGCCGGGGACGGTGCCGGCCAGGTTCCACCGATAGAAGAGCACTGCTGCGCTGGCGAACACGGGGAGCTGCGGAAAGGCCTGCGGGAGCAGAAACAGCATCAGCACCAGCGGCCCCAGAGGCAGTCGCCTGCGAGCGGCCGCATAGCTTACCGGTACGGCGGTAATCAGCGCCAGGACAGTGGTGATGACGGCGATGGTGACCCCCCGGGTCAGCGCTCCGAAGAGGTCGCCGCGGGTTATCCGCGCCCAATACTTGAGCCCGACCTCCTGGGGTATCAGGGCAGGCCAGTGCCAGCGCTCCGCGACCGACCAGACTACCAGGCCGGCCAGGGGGCCCACTATCACCCCGAAGAGCGCTGCCGCCAGGGCCGCGCGTCCGGCCACCCCCAGCAGGCTCAGCCTGTGCGATTTGGCCGGAGCGAGAACGGCAACGGTATGTGCGTTCACCTCAACGCCCCCTGCCGTGGCTGAGGTGCAACGGAAAGCCTCATCTAGATACCGCCCGCAGGTAGTAGTAGGCCGCCCCAGAGGCCAGCAGGTACGACACGACGCCGATAGCGCTGGCTACCCCGAAATCGCCATGCTGCCCGAATCTGTAGTAGAGGTCGATCATCAGCATCTGAGGGCCTGAACCGCGGCTCATCATTAGCGGGATAGAGAACGAAGCCAGCATCGAGGTCAAAGCCAGCACGGCGGCTAGTGCGATGGAAGGCGCTGCCATGGGCACCAGCACCGCCCAGATCTGCCTTAGTGTGCTGGCGCCGAATCCCCGCGCTGCCTCCAGGTACGATTCGTCCACGGCGCGGAAAGCGCCCATCAGGAGCAGAACGATCAACGCTAAGTGCTTCCATGCCAGCGCGACAGCCAGGCCCAGCCAGCCGTGGCCGAACCCGAGGCTGGCGTCCGCCGAAACCAGCCCCATCGCGTGCAGTACCGTGAGCAGTGTGCCGCGCGGGGCCAGGAAGATACGCATGGCGTGGCCCACCACCACGAACGGCACGAACAGAGGTACCTTGAGCAGGAACTCTATAGCCCCGGCGTGGTGTAGCCTCAGGTAGCCTGCCAGCGGAATCCCCGCCCCGAAGGTTAGGGTCAGGCCTGCGGTGGCCACCAACACTGTATAGGCTACATCCTGCCCGTAGAGTCGGTAGACTAGCGCATAGTTGGCCAGGGTCAGGTGGCCTTCCCTCACCAACGAAGCCGTAAGCGATTGCAGGAGCGGCACCCCGAAGCCCACCAGGATGACCGCGGTGGCAGGCACGGCGGCCATCCACCAGAGGAGCTGCTCCACCGGACGGACGCGCGGCACAGTTTACCGCGGCACCGCCCGGCCGAGCGTGACTGTCAAATCGGGCCGTACCGGGCGGATCCTGCTCAACTACCGCACGATCTCCTCATAGGCAAGAAGAATCGCATCGTAGTACTCGCCTATTGGCATCTGCTGCGAATATCGCGCCAGGTCCTCGGGAGTAACGCCCTTGAACAGCAGGCCCTTAGCTGTAGGAGAGACCAGAGGCATCACCCGGTTGGGGTCGATGCCGGGATACCACCCGAACTGCTCCACGATAACCTTGGCCTGGATCTGCGGGTTGGCCACGAAGTCGATGTACTTGGCCGCCCAATCCCGGTTAGCCGCCTCCCGGGGCACCGTAAGGTAGAGAGGGTAGATGGGCAGACCCGGGGCGATCAACACAGGGGTGATCTCCGGGTTCATGCGACCCTCGTTCTTCCAGGCCACCAACTGGTCCACCCAAACGGCACCCATCCAGATCTCGCCTCGGTTCAGCGCATCCAGTGTGCCGGCGTTCCCCGAGGTGATCACGACGTTCCGGTTAAAGTCACGGAGCTGCTCGATAGCGCTACGAATGATACCGTCGTTTGCCTTGTCGAAGGGTCCCTGCGTGAAGAGTTCGTACCGGCCGGTCTTGTAGTACACCCAGGCCATCACGAACCCGATACCCGACACGCCGCCCTTGATTCCGTTGTAGCCGAAGCGCCTGGGGTTGGCCCGGACCCACGACTCCAGTTCCGCGAACGACCTGGGCGGTCTAGACACGAACTGCGGATTGTAGGCGATGGCGATCTGATTCTTGAACATGGGGACCACAAAGCCCTTGACATCGACGCCAAACGCGCGCACAGTGTCAGGCCCGATCACGTACTGGGCGAACTGCATTTGCGGAACGTACCGGTACAGGAGGTTCTCCTTCACCATCTGCGAGGCGTAACGCATCGAGACCAGTGCCACGTCTATGTCCCAGTTTCGCCGACCTGCGTCAGCCTGTGCCTTCAGCTTGGTGTAGATGGCCCTGCTGGCCGCCTCTCCCGTCCCCGTGCCCACCGCGTGCACCGTCACGTTCGGGTGATTCTTGTTGAAAGCCACCCCCAGGAAGTTGCGGTGCACCTCGACGACGTTGACGTCAGCCGCGATGGCTACCTGAAGGGTCACGCGCGCCTGGCCGTAGACAGCCGGACCGGCAGCCATCAGGGTCGCCAGAGCCGCCACCAGCCCGACGACCCCTTTTGCCAGCCTCGTGCCAGTAGTGCTTCTCATCACCCGTCCCTCCTCCCACTATGGGGTTGTTCTCCGAGCGCTGCCCCGCCTACGCTATACCGCCGCACCTCGGCAACCGCCCAGGCCCACTGTACGGCGTCCTGCGGCGTGGCAGCGCGCCGGATAGGATCCTCCTCCAACCCGGGCCCGCGCACCTCCCAGGTTCGGAACCCGACAACGGGCACGCCCATGCTGAGCGCGTATGCGATCTCCGACAGGGTGCCGTATGCACCGCCTACGGCGATCAGCGCCTCCGCCGTGCGGGCGATTATGACGTTGCGCCCCTCGCCCATCCCTGTGGCGATGGGAATGGTTACAAAGACGTTTCCGCTCTCCGCGGTCGGGCCAGGCAGGATCCCCACCACAGTCCCGCTCTCCATGGCGGCACCGCGGGACGCGGCTTCCATCACGCCCTCCATGCCACCGCAGATCAGAATGCCCCCACGCTGGGCGATCCGGCGGCCTACCTCCTCGGCCCCAGCCAGCATCTCTGAAGAGGCGTTGCGCTCGCCTATCACTCCTATGCGCAGCGGAGTCCTCACGGCGCCCTTCGAAGCGATACCAGGCTACTCGCGGTAGACCTCATAGCAGTAGTCGACGGGGACGTCCCCCTCTACAAAGGACGTCCCTTCTACGATCAGCACCGGTGCGCGCGGCGTGATACCCAACAGCCTAGCTTCGGAAGGAGATGGGGTCCCTGGACGGTACGTGCGATCACACCGGGTGAACCGAAGCCCGTACCGACGCGAGATGATGAGGTAGAGGGAGTCGGACTCCAGGTCGAGACGGTCCAGGCGGTTCAGATCCGGACAACGGCACATGGGGATGTGGGAGACGTTGTACGCGATGGGCTCACCGTATACCAGACGCACGCGGCGGATCTGCAGC
Organism: Armatimonadota bacterium; assembly: GCA_031459715.1. Taxonomy (NCBI): domain Bacteria; kingdom Bacillati; phylum Candidatus Sysuimicrobiota; class Candidatus Sysuimicrobiia; order Candidatus Sysuimicrobiales; family Candidatus Humicultoraceae; genus Candidatus Humicultor; species Candidatus Humicultor tengchongensis. The sequence continues at coordinate 10,262 of JAVKIA010000050.1, forward strand.
ACCCGGTCGCTCCGGCGTAGTCTCAAGGCGTGCCGGATATGTTCGGCAGGCCTCACGCTACGCACGCCCAGGAGCCGGTTCTCCACCTCAAACCCCCGCGAACGCATCTCCTCGGTGAATGAGAGGACCGTCCAGAAACGCCTCAGTGCCCTGGGGCGGGTGACGAACGTGCCCCGCCCGTGGTCTCGCCGTACGAACCCTTCCTTCACCAGCTCCGCGATCGCCTGTCGAACCGTCATCTTGCTGACGCCGAACCGCGCCACCAGCTCCTGCTCGGATGGTAGCCTGCTGCCTTCGGCGAGCCCGTCCCGCTGGATCCAGCGCACCAGGCCCGCCTTCACCTGCAGGTACTTCGGGACGCGAGAACTGTGATCGACGGGGGTGGCAAACGACTCACCTAGACGTCTAGATATCATAGCTACCATCACATTGTCGCACCCGGACCCGATTGTCAAGGGCAGGAGGAACGGGCGGGGCTTTGAAATTAGGGCTGGCGCCGGCCTCCCTTACCAAAAGATGGCGATCTGGGCGAACTCACGTGGACATCTAGCCCGATGAAGCGCAACGGCAACCCTCCCCGAACTGGGAGCCCGGCAGGCAACACGACACCAATGGATTCGCATTCGCAGCGCATCCGGGCCGGCCGCACGGGCGGCCAACTACGAACACGAGCTCGAAGGTCCGTTGCCTAGCCGGTGCGCATGCCTTCCATGATGCCTTGTCTAATCGACTTGATCCATCCCCATATGGTGCACGCGAGGACACGCTCGAAAAGGCAGGCAGTGACGTAGATCAGCGCAGCCGAGGATCGAGGAGATCGCGCAGGCCATCGCCCAGCAGGTTGAAGCCGAGCACCACCAGCATGATCGCAGCACCGGGGAAGACAGCGTTCCATGGCGCGATCTCCATGAACTGGCGGCCTTCGCTGAGCATGTTGCCCCAGGACGGTGTGGGCGGCTGGGTGCCGAGGCCCAGGAAGCTCAGCGCCGACTCCGACAGGATCGCCAGGGAGAGGCTTAGCGACACCTGCACGATGATCGCCGGCATAACGTTCGGCAACAGATGTCGGGCAAGAACACGGCCCGCGCCAGCGCCCAGTGCCTGTGCGGCCTCGACAAACTCCAGGTTTTTGACGGTCAGTGTCGCCGCGCGTGCCACCCGGGCGAACTGTGGAGTGTAGACGACGCCGATGGCCAGGATCAGGTTCCGCATGGACGTGCCCGCTACCGCCATGATGGCGATAGCCAGAAGGATCGCCGGGAAGGCAAACAGGATGTCCATCAGCCGCATGGCCAGGCCATCGACCCACCGCCCCAGATAGCCGCTCAGCAGCCCGACCGTCGTACCTAAAGCCAGCGCTACCGCGACGGAAAGCACCGCCACCAGCAGCGACACCCGTGCCCCGATGATGATGCGACTGAGGATGTCCCGGCCGAACTGATCGGTCCCCAATACGTGAGCGCGGGAGGGACCCTGGAGTATCGCCTGGGTGCGCATTGCCATGGGATCATAGGGAACCAGCACTGGCGCCGCTACCGCCGTCACCACCGCGGCGGCGACAATTATCAGACCGACGGGGGTGACTCGGTTGCGCAAAAGGCGTCTCGCCCACTGCCACGCTGGCAGGCGAGTTCGTGCACCAGTCTCAGCCATAGCGGATGCGCGGGTCGATCCAGGCGTACAGGATGTCCACCAGCAGGTTGGTCAGCACGAAGAGCAGGGCGATGACCAGCACCACGCCTTGCACCAGGGGATAGTCGCGCTGAAAGATGGCATTGAGGGCCAGCCTTCCCATCCCCGGCAGACCGAAGATCTCCTCGATCACCACGGTACCGCCCAGGAGGTACCCCACCTGGAAACCGGCCACTGTGATGACGGGGATGAGCGCATTGGGCAGCGCATGGTGGGCCACGACCAGTGCCTCCCGCAGTCCCTTACTGCGGGCCGTGCGCACGTACTCCTGCCCCAGGACCTCTAGCAGGGACGAGCGCATGTAGCGCATCAGCACCGCGGCGATGGCAACACCCAGCGAGATTCCGGGGAGAAACATGATCTCCAGGTTATGCAGCGGATCGGCGGTGAACGGGACGTACTCACCGATCGGTACCCGCAGGTAGCGGGAGAAGATCAAGACCAGCATCGTGCCCAGCCAGAAGTTGGGAATGGATAGACCCAGCAGGCCACCCAGGCGTGCGAGCACGTCCAGCCCAGAGTTCCGCAGCAGCGCCGAGAGGGCGCCGACCGGCAAAGCGATCAACGCAGCGATCGCGAGGGCTATGACGGTCAGTTCAAAACTCACCGGCAGGCGAGCCAGAATATCGGGGAGGACGGGGCGCGCTGTGCGCAGTGAGACGCCGAAGTCACCCCGCACCACGCGGG
>JAVKIA010000051.1 GCA_031459715.1 Armatimonadota bacterium
CGGCGTGCGCACCTACGCCTCGGTGGACGGAGGGATGTTTGAGAACCCCCGGCCGGCCCTCTACGGCGCCCGCTACACCGCGGTGGTGGCCGACCGCGCCAGCAACCCTCCCGAGGAGGTCGTGGCCGTCGCCGGGCGCTGCTGCGAGTCCGGCGACGTCCTGATCTGGGAGGCGGCGCTCCCGGCCCTACGTCCCGGTGACCTCCTGGCGGTCTTCTCCACCGGCGCCTACACCTACTCCATGGCCAGTAACTACAACCGCTTCCCCCGGCCCGCGGTCGTCCTGGCCGGAGGGGGGCGGGTCCGCGTGGTGGTGGAGCGGGAGACCTACGAGGACCTGGTCCGCAAGGACCGGCCCCTGGCGTAGTGCTCGGCCTTTCCCTGGCCACCTTGGTATTCCGGGCCATAGCGCTGCTGATCGCCGCACCCTGCCACGAGTTCGCCCATGGCTATGCCGCCGACCGGCTGGGGGACCCGACACCGCGGCGCGCCGGCCGGCTGACCCTCAACCCCCTGGCCCATCTGGACCCGTTGGGTACCATCCTGCTCCTGCTGACAGGGTTCGGCTGGGCGAAGCCGGTGCCCGTTGACCCGGCCTACTTCGCCGACTGGCGGCGCGGACTGATCGCCGTGGCCGCGGCAGGGCCGGCGGCCAACGTAATCCTGGCCATCCTGTTCGGCCTGCCGTTCAAGCTGGGAGTGGTGGAGGTGGCGGGATCCCTGGGGCGGCTGCTGCTGATGGTCGTCTTCATCAACGCCGTCCTTGCCGTATTCAACCTGATCCCCGTCCCGCCGCTGGACGGGTCGAAGATCATGGTCGGCCTGCTACCCGGGCGGCTGGGAATCGCCTATGCCCGCCTGCAGACCTACGGTGTCCTCATCCTCATCGCCCTCATCTGGTTCCGGATCACCGACCTGCTGGTGCTGCCCCCGCTGCTGTGGCTGGTCCACCTGGCCACCGGGCTGGGCAGGGTGTGAGCTTTGGCCCCGCCTGGGGGCAGGGATTTTCCCGCTACGCACCGTACCTAAACCAGGTGCACGCCGCCTGCGGCGGCCGTTGTCCACCGTGACCGGCAACCGATCCGACCCGCTCATCGTCCGCACCAGTACGTTTGAAGGTCCGCTGGACCAGCTCCTCCGCCTGGCCCAGGGCGGGCAGGTGGACCTGGAGGAGATCCCTCTTGGGGACATCGCTGCGCAGTACCTGGCTCGCACGCGGCAGGACCTGGATCCGGATGATGTCACGGAGACCATCTGGCTGCTTGCCGCCCTGATCGAGCTCAAAGCGCGGACCCTCCTGCCACAGCCCCCTCCGGTGGAGGAGCCAGCGGTGGAGGATGCCGGTGGTCTGGAGGAAATCCTGGAGGAGCGCCTGGCAAGCTACCGGGCCTTCAGGGACGTGGCCACAGCGCTGCGCGTTCTGGAGGCCTACCAGCAGCGCGTCTTCCTGCGCCCCCCGGAGCAGCCCGATGAGCCTCTGTTGTCGGGGATCGCCCTCACCGACCTGTGGCGTGCCTTCCAAGAGGTTCTGGCGCGGGGACGGGAGCGCGGTGCGGAGATCCCTCCTGAAGGGATCACCGTGGCGGAGCGGATGGCTGCCATCCTGGGACTGCTGGCCGCAGAGGCGGAAGGGGTCCCCTTCTACGCCCTTTTCCCGGCGGAGGCGACCCGTCTGGAGATCGTGGTCACCTTTCTGGCCCTGCTGGAGCTCGTCCGCCTGCTGCGCGTGCGGGTGGTGCAGGAGGCCCGCTTCGGCACCATCCGCATCTACGCCCGCGCCCCGGCGGAGGACCGACCCGGAGCTGAGGCCGGATGACCGACCCCCGCATCCGGGAGGCGGCCAACGCCATCGAGTGCGTCCTCCTGGTCAGCGGGGAGCCCGTCCGTCTCCACCAGCTCGCCGAAGCAATACAGGCGCCCGCCGATGTGGTCGTCGCTGCCGTAGCCCTGCTGCGGCAAGAGTACGCCGGCCGTGGGCTGGAGGTGCAGGAGGTGGCCGGCGGCTACCAGCTGGGGACGCGGCCGGCCTACGCCAATGCGGTGCGTCGCTACCTGGGAGCAGCGGGGCGTGAGCCGCTCTCCCAGGCGGCGCTGGAGACTCTGGCTATCGTCGCCTATCGCCAGCCCATCACCCGGCCGGAGATCGAGGCGCTGCGTGGGGTGCGCAGCGAGCACATCCTGGAGCGGTTGGAGGAGCGGCGGCTGATCAAGGCTGTGGGCCGCAAGCCCACGGCCGGCCGGCCCATCCTCTATGGCACTACCGAGGCCTTCCTCCGTTACTTCGGCCTGCGCGACCTCAGCGATCTGCCTCCGCTCGACGCGGCCGGCGGCGCGCCCCCCGCCGCCGCGCCCGCCGCAACGGGGGACGCGGATTGCCAGGAACGATGAGGCTGCATCGGGAGAGCATCGTCGTCGCCCTGCTGGCTGCAATCCTGCTCCCGCTCTCAGCGCCGGCCGCTCCCGGGGAGGCTGCCCCTGGGGAAGCCGCACCGGCCCTGGATGCCGCCGCACTACCTCCGCCGGTTGTCGCCGCCTCTGCCGTCCTCATGGACGCACGCACAGGTGCTGTCCTCTACGCCCGGGCGGCCGACATTCCCAGGCCCCCGGCGAGCACCACGAAGATCCTCACAGCCCTGGTTGCCCTGGAGCACCTGCACCCTGATGACCCAGTGCCGATCTCCCGGCGGGCGGCAGAGCAGCGGTCCGGCTCCTCCATCGGCCTGGAGGTCGGAGAGCGGTGGCCGGCGCGCGACCTGCTGGCGGCACTGCTGCTGGCCTCGGCCAACGACGCGGCGGTGGCCCTGGCGGAAGCCGCTGCCGGCTCGGTGGAGGGCTTCGCCGACCTGATGAACCGCCGCGCCCGCGCTGCGGGGGCGCGCCGCAGCCACTTCGTCGTCCCCCACGGCCTCTACCACCCGGACCACCTGACGACGGCGCGGGACCTGGCCCTGATCACCCGCGCCGCCCTGCGCCGGGGGGAGGTCGCCCAGCTGGTGCGGCGGCAGACGTTCACCTGGCTGCGCCCGGGGCTGCCGCCGCGGGTAGTGGTGAACCGAAACCGGCTGCTGTGGACCTTCCCCGGAGCGGACGGGGTAAAGACGGGATGGATTCCCCAGTCGGGACAGTGCCTGGTGGCCTCGGCCACGCGGGAGGGCTGGCAATTGATAGCCGTGGTGCTGGACAGCGCCGACGTCTTCGGGGATGCGGCTCGCCTCCTCGGGTATGGGTTTACCCAGTTTCACCTGGCGCGGGTCGCCGCCATGGGGACCGTGCTGGCGCGGGCTGTCCCGCCCGGTGCCGACCAAGTGGTGGCCGCCGCGGCGCCGGCCGATGTGGAGCTGGTCGTCCCGCGCCGGGCGGCGCTGCGCTCGGTGGCCCGCATTCGCACCGACCTTCAGCTGCCCATCGCCAAAGGGGTGGAGGTCGGCACCCTGGCGGTTTACGCCCAGGGGCGCCTGGCTACGAGGGTCCCGCTGCTGGCCGTGGGGGAGGTGCGGTCCCGGCCGCTGTGGCGACAGGTCCTTCTCTGGATGCGCGGCCTACTGGCGCGCCCATCACCCGCCTCCGGGTGAGCCGGCATGCCGCCGCTGCGCTCCGTCCTCTTTGTCCCCGGCGACCAGCCGCAGATGCAGGCGAAGGCCCGCACCCTGCCCGCAGACGCCATCGTCCTGGACCTGGAGGATGCCGTGGCCCCAGCACATAAGGCGGCCGCCCGTCTTCAGGTCCACCGCGCCCTGGAGGAGGGCTTCCCCGAGCGGCTGGCCGTCTTCGTCCGCCCCAACGCCGCCGCCAGCGGCCTGCTGCGGGAGGACCTGGAGGCTGTGCTGCACCCTCGCGCCTCTGGCCTGATGTTGCCCAAGGTGGCCGGTCCGGAGGAGGTGCGGGAGGTGGACGCCTGGCTGGGGGCCCTGGAGCCTCAACGGGGCATCGCGGTGGGGGCTCTGCGGTTGCTGGTGATCGTGGAGACGCCGCGCGCGGTACTGGAGGCCTTTGCCATCGCCCGGGCCAGCCCGCGGGTGGTGGGGCTGGCCTTCGGTGCGGACGACCTGGCCGCGGCTATGGGACTGGCGCGCACGGTCGCTCCGGCCGACCTGCGGTATCCGCGGGCGCAGGTTGCCCTGGCCGCCCACGCGGCGGGCGTGGAGGCTGTCGACGTCGTCTACACGACGGTCGAGGACCTGGGGGGCTTCCGCCGGGAGGCAGAGGAGGCGCGCGCCCTGGGCTACACAGGGAAGCAGGTGATCCACCCGCGGCAGATCGAGCTGGCCAACTTGATATTCTCCCCCTCCCCGCAGGAGGTGGCCTGGGCGCGCCGGGTGATCGAGGCCTATGAGGCGGCCCCGCGCGGTGCGATCATGGTAGAGGGGCGAATGGTGGACGCGCCCGTGGTCCGCCAGGCCTGGCGCATCCTGGAGCGGGCGAGGGAGGGAGAGGCCCGCGGCTAGCGGTGCACCGGACGTGGGTCGCTTGTAGCGCCGGGCGGGCGGGAGAGGGAGAGCATGGAGGTGCGGCATCTCTACCGGTCTCGGGAGGACCGCTGGATCGCCGGCGTCTGCGGGGGGCTGGCCCGCTACCTCGGCGTCGACCCCACGCCGATTCGCCTGGCGTTCGTCCTGCTCAGCCTCTGGAGCGGGGCCGGCGTCCTCATCTACCTGGTGATGCTGCTCATCGTCCCGGAGGAGCCGCCAACGCAGGTGGTCACCGACCCTCTGATTCCGCAGGAGCACGGGCGGGAGGACCCAGAAGCCCGGCGCATGCGCATGCTGGGCGTGATCCTGCTCCTGGGTGGGGTTTACCTGCTGCTCCGCAACGTCGACCTGCTGACACAGACCGGAGAGCGCATCGTCGCCCTCCTGCTGATCCTCGCGGGCTTCCTGGTGCTGCTATTGCGTCCCGGGCGGATCTGAGCCGCTCCGCACCCTCTGCTCCGCAGCCCCTGCGAGCATGTTCAGGGATTCCTGTGCAGCGCGGCCCGGGGCGGGGTTAGCGGAGGAGGTCGTGGTCTGGCAGGTCCCGGCGGCCGAGCAGGGCCAGGCGGGTGAAGACCTGCCCGCGGTGGTACTGCTCGTGCGTGACCACGTGCCAGATAATCTCCTCCACGCTAGCGGTCTCTGTGGGGTCCCAGGGGAAGGGGCGGCGGGAACGGGCCTCCGCCGGGCTGAGTCCCGCCACCAGGGCTACGGTGGCCTCCCGCTGGGGGCGCCAGGCGGCCAGGATGCCGTCCAGGTCTTCAGCTCGGTCCAGGAGTGTCGCCGGCACAGGCCGGTCAGCTCCTCGGGCAGAACGCTGAAGCTGCGCAGGATGCGGTCCGGGATCATGCAATTCTCGCCCCCAGTTGAGCCTCAGCGTCGGGGCACAGCAGGATCACGCGCCCGTCGTCCTGCACTGCCCCCAGCACCAGCACCTCGCTGGCGAATCCGGCGATGCGCCGCGGGGGAAAGTTCGTTACCGCCACGACCTGCCGCCCCAGCAGCTCCTCCCGACTGTAGAAAGGGCGGATGGCAGCCGAGGAAGAGCGTATGCCATAGGGGCCAAAGTCGATGAGCAGGCGGTAGGACGGTTTGCGGGCCTGGGGGAAGTCGTCCACCTGCACGATGCGCCCCACGCGCATCTCCACGCGCTGGAAGTCATCTACGGTGATCAGGCCCACAGCCGGCGTATACTTCGGCTGATGAGGCACTTCTCCTGGCGGGCGGTTGCCCTGTGGGTGGCGGCGCTGGGGCTGCTCGCCGCTTTGCCAGCCGCCGCGGCCCCGGGCTTCCCCCTGACGGTGCGCGATGCCCTGGGCCGTCGCGTGACCGTGCCCCGGCCTCCGCAGCGGATCGTCTCCACGGCCCCCAGCGTCACAGAGGTCCTCTTTGCCCTGGGCTTGGGCCGGCGCGTGGTAGGCGTCAGCGACGCCGACGACTACCCACCCGAAGGGCTGAGGGGGAAGGCGCGCGTGGGCGGGGTCATCCTGAACGCGGAGCGTATCCTGACCCTGCGCCCAGACCTGGTGGTGGGGGTGGCCGGCCTTCAGCAGGGGCAGCTGGAGCGCCTGATCCGGCTGGGATTGCCTGTACTGGCCGTGGAGGCGCGCAGCCTGGAGGAGACCTTTGCGCAGGTCCACCTCCTGGGGCGGGTCACGGGGCGCGCGCCGGCTGCGGAGCAGCTCGTTGCCGGCCTGCGGACCCGGACGGCGGAGGTGATGCGGCGGGTGCAGGGACGGGCCGGCCCCCGGGTGTACGTGGAGATCTGGGACCAGCCGCTGCAGACAGCGGGCGCCGGCACGTTCATCCACGACTTGGTACGTCGGGCGGGCGGCCGCAACCTCTTCGCCGACCTCCGCGGATGGCCGCAGGTGGCTCCTGAGGCGGTCATCCTCCGCGACCCCGAGGTCATCCTGCTCACCTACCCGGGGAGGCGGCGTCTGGTCGGCCGACCGGGGTGGGCACGGGTGAGCGCTGTGCGCGCCGGCCGCGTCCACGAGGTGGACGCCAGTCTGATCTCCCGCCCCGGGCCACGGTTGGTGGACGGCCTGGAACAGATTGCCCGCCTCCTGCACCCGGGGGCGTTCCGGCAGTGAGCCCGCCCGGCCAGGCGCTCATCGTCCTTGCAGGGGCCAGTGTGCGCTTCGCTGCCGCCGCGGCCCTGGACGGCGTCACCCTGGAGATCGTTCCCGGTGAGTTTATCGGGGTAATCGGGCCAAACGGCGCAGGCAAGACGACGTTGCTCCGGGCGGTGGCCGGGACGCTCCCGCCATCCGCCGGGGCGGTGCTGGTGGAGGGGCGGGAGGCGGCGGCACTGCCCCCCCGTGAGCGGGCCCGTCTGCTGGCCACCGTGCCGCAGGTGGAAGGGCCGCCTGCGGGCTTCACGGTGGAGGAGGCGGTCCTGATGGGACGGACGCCGCACCTGCGGCGGCTGGGGCCGGTCAGCGCCCACGACCGGGAGCGTGCCGCCGCAGCCATGCACCGGGTGCGCATCGCGCACCTGGCCGGGCGGTTCGTGGAGACGTTGAGCGGCGGCGAGCGGCAGCGCGTGCTGATCGCGCGGGCGCTGGCGCAGGACGCCCGCATCCTGCTGCTGGACGAGCCCACCGCACACCTGGACATTGCCGTGCAGCTGGAGATCATGGACCTGCTGGCCGAGCTGAACCAGGGGGGCCTGACGCTGGTGGCTGCGCTGCACGACCTCAACCTGGCGGCGATGTACTGCCGTACCCTGGTGCTGCTGGACCGGGGGCGGATCGTAGCCGCCGGCCCCCCGCAGCGGGTGCTGTCCGCGGAGGTGCTGCAGCGGGTCTACGGGGCGGCCGTCCTGGTACGGCCGCACCCCCTCACCGGCAGGCCGCATGTGACGGTCCTGGGCAGGAGGGTGGTGGCGGGGGAGGGAAGTCCCCGGACGGCCATGCGGAACATGGAAGGCCGCCGGCTGATCGTAGCCATCGACGGCCCGGTGGGAGCCGGGAAGTCCACAGTCGCCCGGGCGGTGGCGCAGGCCCTGGGCCTGCGCTACGTCAACACCGGCTGGATGTACCGCGCGGTGGCCCGGGAGGCGCTGCGCCGGGGCGTTCCTTTGGAGGACGCGGCGGCACTGGCAGAGATCGCGCGCACCCTGGAGCTGGACTTCCGCGAAACGCCCCTGGGCACCCGGCTCTTTGTCGGCGGCGAGGATGTGACCGAGGTGCTGGGGGTGCCGGAGGTGGGCGAGGCCGCCTCCCGGGTGAGCACCCACCCGCCCGTGCGGGAGGCGCTGGTCGCCCGGCAGCGGCAGCTCGGAGCCGCGGGCGGCGTGGTCATGGAGGGGCGGGACATCGGCACGGTGGTCTTCCCCGACGCCGACGTGAAGGTGTTCCTGAGCGCCACGCCCGAAGAACGCGCCCGGCGCCGCCACGCCGAGCTGCGGCAGCGGGGGGTGGAGGTGCCGTTCGCGGAGCTGCAGGCGGCGGAGGAGGAGCGCGACCGGCGGGACCGGGAGCGGGCGCACTCTCCCCTGCGGCTGGCAGCAGACGCGGTGGTGCTGGAGACCACAGGCAAGACCCCGGAGCAGGTGGTGGAGGAGGTGCTGACGCTGTGCCGGAGGCGGAGCGGTGTGGTATAGGCTGAACCGCATGGTGTTCACCTGGTTCCTGCGCCGCGCCTTCGCATTCCGCGTGGAGGGGCGGGAGCACGAGCCCCGTCCGCCCTTCATCGCCATCGCCAACCACGCCAGCGCGGTGGATATACCTCTGCTGGCCATCGCCCTGAGCGCGCCCGTGGCCTTTGCGGCCAAAGTGGAGCTCACCCGTCCCTGGCCAGTCAAGTTGTGGATCCGCTCGCTGGGCAGCTTCTTTGTGCGGCGCGGCCAGGTGGACCGCAAGGCCATCCGCGCCGGGCTGGAGGTCCTGCGCCGCGGCGGCGTCCTGGGGGTCTTCGCGGAGGGAACGCGCAGCCCGGACGGACGGCTGCAGCCGTTCGAGGAGGGAGCCGCCTACTGGGCGCTGCGCAGCGGGGTGCCGGTGCTCCCGGTGGGGATCGTCGGCAGCCACCGCATATTACCGGCAGGAGCCAGGAGGATCAGCCGGTATCCCGTGCTGGTACGCATCGGGCCGCCCATCGCCGTGCCCAGGGTGGAGGGGCGGCTGGCCGGGCAGGCGATCCGCACCTGGACTCGCCGCTTCGAGCAGGCGGTCGCTGCGCTGCTGCCCCCGGAGCAGCAGGCGCCCGGCCCTGCGGAGTTCACCTACAGCCAGCGCTCCCGCCCGCGGTAGTAGACGGCTGGAGCCTGCGGGTGGCGCTGGCGGAAGGCCACGTAGCGGCGGCGCAGCTGCTGGTAGCGGCGGTCCGACGAGCGCAGCCGGATGTGCGGGTACCGGATGAGGTAGCGCTCCAGCCACCACATGTTCCGCCGGGCAAACCGCCAGTCGGCCTTTACCTGCCGCAGGTCCACCAGGGCGTAACCGGTGATCCTCCCGGTGAAGTCCACGTAGGGGTCGTAGTAGCTCCAGACCAGGTCGCGGATGGTGCGGAATACCGGCTTGCGGCCGTGGAGCCCCGCGTCTCGGGACCGCGCCACCGCACCCCACCGCCCGCGGCGGCGGAAGACGAAGAGGACGTGGTCCAGGTGGTCCTGCGACTCCAGGCTGACCACCAGCGGCGGGTAGCCGTGCTGCTCCAGGATCGCTGCCGCCACCAGCGCCGCCTCCATGCAGTGGGTCTCGCCTTCGCGGATCACCTGCCGGAAGGACCGCAGGGTCTTGCCCACCCGGTGGTGGTTGTACCGCAGGAGGTTGAGGAAGCGCTGCACCTGCAGCGGCGTCCGGTGCGCGTCGATCACAGCGAGCTCCCGGCGCGTAAAGGCGCGGCGGGGTGGAGGTCTGTACCTCACCCGACGTGGCCGACGCTATGGGGTTCTATGGGGCGACCGGAGGGAGGAGACAGGACCTCCAGGGCCCCGGGGACGGTGATGAAGGTAGCCGGAACGTGCCCGATCAGCTCGCCGTCTGCCTGGATGGTCAGGGGGTGGTCGCTGGCCACGGTGACAGTGGCCGCCGCCTCCACCTCCACCTTCGGGTGGGTCACATGCCGGCCGCTGAATGTCTGGGGCAGCAGGCGGAGTACCTCCAGTTTGGTTACATCGCCGATGGGGAGGACCTCGAAGAGCCCGTCGTCAGGGACAGCTGTGGGGCACAGGCGCATCCCGCCCGCCGCCCGACAGGTATTCCCCACGCCCAGCATGAACAGGCGGCGCCGCCGGGTGAGGCCGTTCAGCGTCACCTCCATCTCTACCGGGCTGTAGACGACCAGCATCTTGAGGATCCCGGCCAGGTAGATGGCCGGTCCTGGCAGCCGGGTCTTCAGCCGGGCCGGCAGGCGCTCCGACCAGTCGCTGACCTGCCGCGCCACCTCACCGCCGAAGCCGACGGTGGCAATGGTGAGGAAGTAGCGGCCGTGGACCAGCCCCACGTCTACGCGGCGACGCGTCCCCGCCAGAACCGCCTCGACGGCCCCCTGGGGATCAGGCGGCAGGTCGACGGCTGCGGCGAAGTCGCTGCCGGTGCCCGCGGGGATGACGGCCAGCGCAGGGCGGGGCTGGCTCCGGGCCAGCAGGCCGTTCACCGTCCAGTGGACCGTCCCGTCACCGCCCACCGCCAGCACCACGTCTCGCTCCTGCCGGGCGGCGGCCGCAGCCAGCTCCACCTCGTGCCCCCGGTGCTGCGCGGTGGCCTCATCCACCTGCCAGCCAGCCTCCAGTAGACGGGTTCGCACCCCGGGCCAGACCCTCAGCGCGCGGCCGCCCCCGGCGATGGGGTTGATGATGGCGAAGGCGCGCACGGTGCGTCAGGTCCGTCCGCTGGACTTGAGGTGGGCGGTGGCGAAGTTCTCGCTGCCTGCGCTGGCCATGGCCGCAGATGCAGACAGCTCCAGGCACAGGGTGGCGGCGGCGACGATCTGTGCCAGGCGGTAGGCGCTCCCCGGCCCGGTGCACCCCAGCAGGGAGAGGTAGGCACGGGCGTAAGGCAGGACCGTCCCTCCGCCCACGGTGCCGACCTCCAGGCTGGAGAGGCGGACCGAGAGGTGCACTCCGTCGGCCACGCGTTCCAGCACCTCGTGGGCCATGCTGCTCGTCCCCACCATCCCGAGGTCCTGGCCCGTGGCCGCGAAGATGGCGGCGATGGCGGAGGCGGGGGTGAACCCCGCCGACTGCATGGCGCTGGCGTGGCTGCCGTGCAGGCCCGCATGCTCCAGCGCCGCCAGGTCGTCGGCAGTGGTGCGCAGGACGCGGCGCAGCGTCTCCTCGCGCACGGTAGCCTCGGCCACCACCGTTTTGCCGTGGCCGCCGCTGATGAAGTAGAGGGCGCTGGGCTTCTTGTCCCCGCCCATGTTGGCCTCCAGGAAGAGGCGAACAGGGTGGATCCCGGTCTGCGCGGGGAAGCGCTTGAGGATGAACTCGTGGTTGAGGGCGTGGGAGTTGCGGGTAATCATGTTCAGGCCGACCGCGTCTCCGGTGGTGTAGCGGTAGAGGACGTGACAGGCCAGGCCGACCACGTGCGTGTCCACCTCCCACAGATGGGCGTGCCGGCTCAGCCGGGCTACGCCCCCAACCTGCTGTGCGTAGAGGGGGTTGGCCGGGTCGGCCAGCCAGGCGCGCATGGCCGGGGCCTGATCGGCGACCCAGCGCGAGAAGACCACCGCCTCTTCGGTCGTGCGGAAGACGAAGCAGGAGTCACGCGTCATCCGGTCGTGCAGGACGAAGGTACGCACGCCGCCCTCGGCGTACACAGCGGTGATGCCCCGCAGCATGGAGGCCGACAGGCCGCCTTCGGTGTGCGCCAGGGGCACGTAGACCTCCTCGCTGCTGCGGCCATCCTCGACGGGCTGGCCGCTCTCGGGATGAAGCCGGTAGCGGCCCAGGGAGACGCGCAGTGGTCCCACGACCGCCACCGGCAGGACTGTGTGTGCCGTAAGCGCTTCCTGCGCCCGGGCGA